>JANOMD010000001.1:0-17141 GCA_031420135.1 Rhodoferax sp.
GCGCCGGTGAGCGTGTCGGCACTGCGCAGATCGTGCGTGCTGCCGTCAAAAACAATCTGCCCACCGCGCTCGCCAGGGCCGGGGCCCATGTCGATCATGCGGTCGGCCGCCAGCATCACCGCCGGGTCGTGCTCGACCACCACCAGGGTGTTGCCCGCATCGCGCAGGCGCTGCATGGCCTCGATGATGCGGTGCATATCGCGCGGGTGCAGGCCAATGCTGGGCTCGTCCAGCACGAAGAGCGTGTTGACCAGCGACGTGCCCAAGGCCGTAGTCAAGTTGATGCGCTGCACTTCGCCGCCCGACAAGGTGCGGCTTTGGCGGTCCAGCGTCAGGTAGCCGATGCCGACATCACACAGGTATTTCAGGCGCGTGGTGATTTCTTCGAACAGCAGTTTGAGCGCTTGCGTTTCTCCCTTGCTTTGATTGACGGTGACGGCGTTCAGCCCGGTCGTGTCGCTTTGCATCAGGTCAAAAAACCGTCGCAACCGATCCAGCGGCAACAACATCAGATCGTGCAAACTCAAGCCTGGCAGGCCCTCCAATTGCGCACGCGACCACGTCACGCCAACTGGCAAGACGCGCTTGGCCGGGTCAAGCAGCCGGTCTGCATCGGCCTTGCTGCCAATGCGCCACAGCAGGCTTTCGGTCTTCAGCCGCGCACCGCCGCAAGTGCCACAGGGCGTGTAGCTGCGGTATTTCGACAGCAGCACGCGGATGTGCATCTTGTAGGCTTTAGTCTCCAGGTATTCAAAGAAGCGCTTGATGCCAAACCAGTGCTGGTTCCACTTGCCGTTCCAGTTCGGCGAGCCGTTGATCACCCACTGCTGGTGCTCGGGTGTGAGCTTGTACCAGGGTGTGTCGCGCGGAATGCCTGCCGCCTCGGCGTGGCGCATCAAATCGTCCTGCGCTTCTTTCCACGCGGGCGTTTGCATCACCTTGATCGCCCCGGCGCGCAAGGTGAGCTTGTCATTCGGGATCACCAGGCCGTAGTCCACGCCGATGACGCGGCCAAAGCCCCGACAGGCCTCGCACGCGCCCACCGCCGAGTTGAACGAGAACATCGACGCGATGGGGTCGGTGTAGCGGATGTCGCTGTCGGCGCAGTGCAGACCGGTGGAAAAACGCCAGATCGCCCCCACGCTTGCCACTTCGTGTGCTGCGCTGCCCCCCGAGGGGGCTAATTTTTCTAGGGGCGGCCCGTCGAAAAATTGTTCTCTCGTTTTAGCCTCTGCTTCAAGAACGTAGACAGACATCCGCCCCGCGCCATGCTTCAATGCCACCTCTATCGCCTCAACCACGCGGGAACGCTCGACGGAGGTCAGCTTGAAGCGGTCTGCCACCACATCCAGCACTTTTCGTGGCCCGGTGACAGATGCCACTTCGCGCTCGGCCTGCACTTTGGTGAAGCCACTGACGGAGAGCCATTGCTCAATTTCCTCGGGTGTGCTACTTCCGGGCAGCTCGACGGGGAAGGTCAACGCCAGACGTACTTCAGGACGGGCGGCGGTGCGCGACAGCAACTCGGCGTAAACGCTTTCGGGCGTGTCATGCGTGACGCGCTGGGCGGTGTGTTTGTCAAACAGTTGCCCGGCGCGGGCGAACAGCAGCTTGAGGTGATCGTTCAGCTCGGTCATCGTGCCAACGGTGGAGCGGCTTGAGCGCACCGGGTTGGTCTGGTCGATGGCGATGGCGGGCGGCACGCCGTCAACCCGGTCGACCGCCGGTTTGTCCATGCGGTCCAGAAACTGGCGCGCGTAGGCAGAGAAGGTCTCGACGTAGCGGCGCTGCCCCTCGGCAAACAGCGTGTCAAATACGAGGCTCGATTTACCGGAGCCGCTGGGGCCGGTGACCACCGTCAACTCGCCGGTGCGGATATCCAGGTCAAGATTTTTGAGGTTGTGCTGACGCGCGCCGCGAATGCGGATAAGTCCCTGAGGCATGTCTTGGTGTCTTTCCTGTGAAGGCCAGACATTCTAGGGAGTTACCCGTCAAAACCGCTGTGTAGGGGCAAACGGTGGTGGCAGCAAAAAGTGTTTGCCCGCAGGGACTTTTGGCTAAGCTTTAAGCACCCGCTCCAAGGCTGCGCACTTTTCGTGACCCACTGCGGCTTGGATTTTTGGGAACAAAGCAAGCAGGTCGTCGTAGCCGCTTGCACCTTCGATTGCCAGATTCAAACGAAAACCGCGCAATCCCATGCCCGCCGTTAGTTGGGTTGCCATCGGCCAAGCCTGGGCAAAGCGCTCTTGTGAAGTAGCGGGGCTTGACAGCGCCGCACCCGCATCGGGTGCCAACGGCGCAGTGTCCACCGCCGGTGATGGGCTGTTCGGGGTGGCGGGTGGCGGGTTTGTAGAGGTGATGCGTGGCTTGGCAGGTGTAGCTGCCTGAGCAGACTCAACAACCCCCTCAATGAATCCGGACGACACCAGATGGTCAATATCCGCCGGAGTAATGCTCAAGGCTCTGGTCAACACCAATATTTGATCAACGGATCTGGCCCCGTCCATGAGCAGAAACAGCGAACGTTGCCGATTCGACATCAGGACAGACCGCTCCTTGAAAGCTAGCTGTCCAAGATGTGTTTTTGTGTAAACCATACCCCATTTTAGAACGGCGGTTACGGTGTCGGTATGCGAAATACCAGTGTTTCCCCTAGGGAGTCGCCGTCATTTGCGGCATTTAGTCACGGAGCCGAAGCTGACTTTGCGGGCGTGGAGGCTGGGGCCGTCACGGCTGGCACCTTCATCGATTCGTCCCCGTGCTTCTCGCCACCTATATCAATGTCGCCACCTTTGCTCAACATCCAAAGGGCGAGCCCCGCGAAAATCGCAAAACCCACAGCTATTTTCCACATATCAACTCCAATAAAAAAGGCCCTCCAGGGGGAGGGCCTGTTGCAAACCACCCTCAGCGACTAGTCATTGGCGTAAATGTCAACGTCTTTGGTTTCTTTGATGAAAATCATACCGACCACAAAGGTCATGGATGCAATGATGATGGGGTACCACAAACCGCTGTAGATATTGCCCTGCGCCGCCACGATTGAGAACGAAATGGCTGGCATAAACCCACCGAACCAGCCGTTGCCGATATGGTACGGCAAACTCATCGACGTGTATCGAATCCGCGTTGGGAACATTTCCACCAGCATGGCGGCAATCGGACCATACACCATGGTGACATAAAGCACCAGAATGCTCAGGATCAGCACTAGCATCAGCCAGTTGCTGGAACCCACCGGGATCGGATCGGCCTTGGCCGGGTAACCCGCATCGTTGAGTGCAGCGCGCACCTCCTTCTCGAAGCGCACTTTGTCCTCTTTGGCCGTCGGTGCCTTGGCATCGTAACTGGCGATGGCTTTGTCACCCACCTTAACCGTGGCGATAGCAGTTCCAGGCTTCGTGACGCTGTCGTAGTTGATACCTGCGTTAGAGAGCCAGACCCGAGCCAGATCGCAAGGCGTGGTGAACTTGGCAGTACCGGTCAGGTTCAAGATCAAATTGCAATTGGCTTGGTCTGACTCCACCGTCACTGGCGCTTTCTGGATGGCCTGCTGCAACTTGGGATTGGCATAGGTCGTCAGCGCGTTGAACAGCGGAAAGTAAGTCACAACCGCAAGCAGGCAACCCGCCATGATGATGGGTTTGCGGCCAATCTTGTCGGAAAGTGCGCCAAAGAAGATGAAGAACGGCGTGCCAATGATCAGTGACACAGCGATCAGAACGTTGGCGGTTGGGCCATCGACCTTGAGGAAGGTTTGCAGGAAGAAGAGCGTGTAGAACTGGCCGGAATACCACACCACGGCCTGGCCTGCCGTCAAACCGACCAGCGCCAGAATCACGACCTTGAGGTTCTTCCACTGACCGAATGACTCTGCGAGCGGCGCCTTGGAGGTTTTCCCTTCAGCCTTCATTTTGGCGAAAGCCGGCGACTCGTTGAGTTTCAGGCGAATCCAGACCGAGATAGCCAGCAAAATGCCTGACATGGCATACGGAATGCGCCAGGCCCAATCGGCAAATTCTTTTTCACCATAGTAGGTGCGCACGCCCAGAATCACCATCAGGGCCAGCATCAAGCCGACCGTGGCTGTGGTTTGAATCCACGCGGTGTAGAAGCCGCGCTTGCCATGGGGCGCGTGCTCGGCCACGTAGGTTGCAGCACCCCCATATTCACCGCCCAAGGCCAGACCCTGGAACATGCGCAGGGCAATCAGCATGATCGGCGCAATAATCCCGGCCGATTTGTAAGTGGGCAAAAACGCCACCAGAAAGGTTGCCACGCCCATGATTACGATGGTGATCAAAAACGTGTATTTACGCCCAATCATGTCGCCCAAGCGGCCAAACACCAGCGCGCCAAAGGGCCTGACTGCAAAGCCCGACGCAAATGCCAGCAATACGAAAATATTGCGCGTGTTCTCGTCCAGCGCGGAAAAGAAGTTGGCCGCAATGATGGACGACATCACGCCGAACAGGTAAAAGTCATACCACTCGAAAATGGTGCCGAGCGACGAGGCGACAATGACTGTCTTCTCCGTCTGGCTCATTGGCCGGGGCGCGGCTGCGGTTGCCATAATGTTTGTCTCCAAAGATGTTGAGGCCGGCAGATCCCGGACTTGGCGCATTGTTTGCCAGCGTACTGACCAAGCTCTGACATGAAACCAACAGTAACTGACTGAAGACTGACTTGAAGCTGACAAAATTGCCGACACTGAAAAATTGAGGTGCCGCATTGCACTAAGTAACTTGGTTTGATGCGTCAGTCAGAAATTTCGCTTCAGGTTGGGAATTCGCACAAAATCGACCAATTCTTCAATCTGCGCACCAGGCGGCTGGGTCAAGAGTGATACTGCAATCGTCACGGCAAATGCAACCGGTACGCCAAACAGACCAGCCGAGATGGGTTCAATGTCCCACCAAATATTGTTCTTTAAAATGTCAGCGGTTAACGGGCCGCTGTGCGTCAATGAGTAAAGCCACGCTTGCGTTTGGCACATGTAATAAAGCGTCGTTCCCAAGCCCGCCAACATGCCGGCCGACGCACCCCATTTGTTCGCCCGTTTCCAGAAAATACCGAGGGTGAGCGCCGGGAAAAAAGTTGCCGCAGCAAACGAAAAGGCGGCAGAAACCAAAAACAGGATATCGGCCGGCTTATGGGCTGCGACATAAGCGGCCAGCAGTGCGGTGACCAACAACAACAATTTCGACACCATGACGCGGTTGATGTTGGACGCCGCAGGATTGATGATTTTGAAATAGAGGTCGTGCGACAGTGCGTTGGAGATGGTCAGCAGCAGACCGTCTGCCGTCGATAGTGCAGCAGCCAGGGCCCCAGCCGCAACCATGGCAGAAACGACATAGGGCATGCCTCCGATTTCAGGCGTGGCCAGCACGATGATGTCACCGCTCAGTGTGAGCTCGGCCAGTTGCAAGATGCCGTCCTTGTTGACATCCACCGCCGCCACGAGCGTTTTGTCAACCGCACTCCAACGGGCAATCCACTCGGGCAAGCTGTCAAACGGCGTGTTGACAAGTACCGTGTAAATTTCAAATTTTGCCAGCACCGCCAATGCGGGCGCGGTGAAATAGAGCAGGAAAATGAAGAACAGTGACCAGCTCACCGACTCGCGCGCCTCACGCACCGTAGGCGTGGTGTAGTAACGGGTCAGTACATGCGGCAGCGCTGCTGTGCCAATCATGAGGCAGAACACCAGCGCCAGGAAATTCTTGCGCGCCGCCCCTTGCCCACCGGCAGTTTCACCGGGAAAAGCCTGCGCATGTGGCGCAGGCGGATCGGCACGCGCCGCGTAGGACACCTGCGCTGCCGTGTATGCCGCCCTGGCCGAAGTGGCATCTCTGGGCAACGAAGTCAACGCGGCTTCAGCGGCCCTGACTTCAGAGATAGAGGCGTTTGATACCTTGAGCTCGTCCAATCTCTTTTTGGCGACGGCCCGGTCGGCCATCATGGCCGCCGGCACATCGCTGAGCTTTGCCGTTGCTTCCTGAGAGCGCGTCTTGAAAATATCACGAACCTCAAGCTCCCTGGGGTCGTTGAAAATCTCCTTCTCTTTGGCGGTTACTTTTGCCAGCACATAGCCGTAGACCGCCTGAGGCGCTGGCGTTCCGGTGTGCTTGACGGACAGCCAGATCACGGGAACCAGATAGGCAATGATCAGGACAATGTACTGTGCGACCTGCGTCCACGTCACCGCCCGCATGCCGCCCAAAAACGAGCACACCAGAACGCCGGCCAAACCGGCAAAGATTCCCATTTCAAAGGCCAACCCGGTCAGCCGGGTTGTGATCAAGCCGATGCCATAGAGTTGGGCCACCACATAGGTGAATGAACACAGAATGGCTCCCAGTGCACCGATGGCGCGCGCCAGATTTCCCTCATAACGCGCACCCAGAAAGTCGGGAATCGTGAAGCCTGCGAACTTGCGCAGGTACGGCGCGAGCAAAAGGGCCACCAGACAATACCCGCCAGTCCAACCCATGACGAACGCAAGACCCATGAAGCCATTGAGATAGAGCGTCCCGGCCATGCTGATGAAGGAGGCGGCCGACATCCAGTCTGCGGCAGTTGCCATGCCGTTGTAGAAAGGAGGCACCCTTCGCCCAGCCACGTAATATTCAGTGGGATCACTGGTTCGGCTCATCATGCCGATTCCTGCATAGACCAGCACAGTGGAGGCCAGAAAGATGTAGCCAATGCCATTTCTGGACAACCCATACCGCTCCAGCACGGCGACCCCCAAAACCAGCAGCAGAAAACCCGCTGTGTACGCAAGATACAGCCGGTTCAGGCTCTTCCTGAATTCACCTTGGGTTTGGCTGTCCGCGCCCAGGATCGACACTATTCCTGTCCTTCAGCAATGTAGTGTTCCCTATCCAGGCGATTCATAAAGCGCGCGTAAAGGACGATGATGGTGCAGTAAACCAGCGGCGCACCTTGGCCAGCAAACCAGAAAGAAAAGGGCCAGCCAAAAAAGCTGAAGCTCAATTCCCGTGCGAAATAGATGAGCACGAAACTCAACAGGAACCACAGAGACAACAGCAGCAATGTAACGCGCAGGTTTTTTCGCCAGTAGGCTTGTTGATTGAGATTCAAGTTCATCCGCTCCACCCCTCTGGAATTTAGTCAACCTCAGAATTGTCAACGCATATGATCCAATACGCGGGCCATCTGGCGTGAAGGTGAACTAAACCACTGCCTGCATTACTTGCAGGTGCTCATGCCTGCCTCCAGGCACGCATCAATTTTCAGTTTAATCACGACAACCCATACCACCAGAAGCCAGACCGTCGTTGCCAGAGGGATGTGCCGATCCAGGACGACTTTGGGACTGACCGATCGGGTCAGTCGCAGCGTAGGACTTGCCGCTATATCCAGAACTTGCCAGAAAATATTGCCGGTGCGTCTGCTGCCGATCAATAGCCCCAACACAAAGCGACCCAGAATAAACATCAGGGAAAGCTCGATGACCCCCTTAACAATGACGATGCTTAACCACATGCTGGCGATTGTAAAAAAATTTGGACGGTATGACGGCGAAACGACTGCACAAGGCGCAAAACGAAATAATTTTTGAGCGCCCCATGCACAAACGTGACGATATTCCCGCAACCTAAATGAAAAATCATTGTGCTATATTTAAAATAGCAATAAAGCTATATGTTACGAGAGCTAGAGGGAAAAAACATCAATAAATAACCCAAAATAACACCTGTAGACGACAATAATTAACCTAAGAGTTAATTTTTATCCAATCCGCAACAGAAACTCAAATTCGCCGCGCTTGACCCACCGGCACCAGCCCTGCCTGCACCCAGGCGTCAGTTTGAAACCAGTCGTCTTCGCTCAAATAATCCCGCAGCATTGGCAAGGCATCCAGCCCCCAAAAGAGCTTGTCGTCCACTTTGAAAGTCGGCACACCAAATACACCTTCAGTGATCGCCGCTTGCGTGTTGGATTTGAGCGTCGCCTTGACCCAATCACTGTTGGCAGTGTGTGCGGGAGCCAGTACGGCTTCCAGTTCGGCAAGTCGATTGGCATCAGCCGCGTCTTTGCCACCCAGCCATGCGTGGCGAAAAATGGTTTCGCACACAAACCGATTCGGTGGGCTGCACGCGACTGCGAGCCGCAACAGGCCCAATGGATTGAAAGGATGCGCAGCCGGCATCTGCAGTGCGGTTTTTTGGCGCTGTGCGAGCCACACAACTTGACGGTAGGTCCAATCGCGTTTGCCTGGGATCTCTGCGGGTCCAAGCTGGCCATGGTGTTTAAGCAGAGCTGCAAACAGGATCGGCTGGTAAGTGACGGTGTAGCTCAAACCGGCCAATGCATTGGGCAAGGCTTCGAACGCCAGATACGCATAGGGCGATATGAAGTCCAGGTAGAAGGTAATGTGTTTCACGGTTGAAGGGGCTTTGCATTCGATGCTCGTTTCGAGATCTGGACCCAGACCTCGCGCTTGGCGGCATTGTCCATTTGCGACCAGGCGCCAATTTCGTCAAGTGTTCGAAAACACCCTTCACACAGCTGGTTTTCAGCATTGATATTGCAAATGGAAACGCATGGCGATGGCACCAGATGCCCCGCGGCTTTGGTAAAAAAGTCGTAGCGTGGCACAACGCCGGATTGGGTCATGGTCCGGTTCAGGCGTTAGCCGGCTCGGTGCTTTGAACCGAACGCCGATTCAACAAGGCGGTTGCTGCACGGGAATTCGGTTTGCGCTGCAAAAACTGGCTGATGAAGTTACCCGCGTCAATTAGTTTTTCGAGATCAATACCGGTGTCGATGCCCATGCCGTGCAGCATATAGACCACGTCCTCCGAGGCCACATTGCCCGTCGCCCCCTTGGCAAACGGACAGCCCCCCAAACCAGCCACCGACGTGTCGAATTGCCACACACCCATTTGCAAAGCCATCAGCGTGTTGGCCAGTGCCTGCCCATAGGTGTCGTGGAAATGACCAGAGATGTCATTGACGTCGTAATGCTGCAAGGCCGCCTCCATGGCACGCTGCACTTTGACCGGGGTGCCAACACCAATGGTGTCAGCCACCCCAATATGCTGCACCCCGATGCTTTTGAGCAGGCGCGCGACCCTGGCCACGCGCTCAGGTGCCACAGCCCCTTCGTACGGGCACCCCACTGCACAGGAAATGGCGCCGCGCACATAAATCCCGTTTGCCCTGGCCACCTCTGACACCGGGCGAAACCGCTCAATGCTCTCTTCAATCGAGCAGTTGATGTTGCGCTGGCTGAACGCTTCACTGGCAGCTGCAAAGACCACGATTTCGTCTGGCCACAATGCGCGTGGCGCCGCCATGGCGGCTTCAAGACCCTTGCTGTTTGGCGTCAAAACCGAATACCGGACACCGGGCAAGCGTTGGATTCCGGCCATGACCTCGGCGTTGTCGCCCATTTGCGGCACCCACTTCGGGCTGACAAAACTGGTGACCTCGATTTCCGTCAGTCCAGCGGACTGCAAGCGGTGCACCAATTCAATCTTGATGGCTGCTGGAACGGTTTGTTTTTCGTTCTGCAACCCGTCACGCGGGCCAACATCCACCAGCTTGACTTGTTTGGGAAAGCTCATTTCATTTCTTTCTTGACGTGCATTGTTCAATAGCCCCGGACTTGATCGACGATGCCAGCAATTGGCTGCCCCTGCTCAAGTGCCCGTATTTTGCCCACTATCTGCGCAATCGATTCGTGGCGCAATGTCCGCGCCGACGTATGCGGTGTGATGCGAATTTTTGGATGATGCCAGAACGGATGCCCGGCAGGCAACGGCTCGGTGCGAAACACGTCCAACGTGGCGCCTGCAAGGTGTCCACTGTCGATCAGTTGAATCAAATCGTCGTCAATCAAGTGTGCGCCGCGCGCCACGTTGATGACGTAGCCGCCGCGCTGCAATCTGGAAAGACTGTCAAGTTGCATGATGCCAAGGGTGGCAGGCGTTAGCGGCAACAGGCACACCAGTACCTTGCTGCTTTTCAGAAAAGCATCAAATTGTGCAGCGCCCACAAAGCTCCGGACCCCCGGAATATTTTTTGGCGACTGGCTCCAGCCGACAACCGGATAGTCAAACTGCAAGAGGGACCGCGCCACCCGCTCGCCCAATACGCCAAGGCCCATCACGCCGACCGGAAATTCAGTGCGGTTGCCGGGCTTGCGATAGGACCATTTGCCCAAACGGGTGTCGGCCTCATACCCTTCAAAGTCCCTGAAATGCCGTATCACTGCGTGGCAGACATATTCGGCCATCTGTGCGCTCATCCCTGCATCATCCAGACGCACCAGCTTCATGGCCGCCGGAATCCTGAGTTGCAGCAGCGCATCTACTCCCGCGCCGATATTGAAGATGGCCTTGAGCCCCGGTTGTTCATCGACAAACTGCTGAGGCGGCGCCCAAACAACTGCATAGTCGGCCTGAGGTGCACCTGCTGCCCACAACTCTATGCTGGCTCGTGGCAAAGCGGACTGCAAGCCTTCCAGCCACGGCTCGGCCTTGGTATCGGTGCAACAAAAAACGATGCGCATTGCGATTCTGAAGCTACTCTGTGAATCAGGACGCCAGCTTCAGCAATTCAGCGCCTTCTGCCACCTGGTCGCCCGGCAAATAAAGTAACTCGGAAACCACCCCAACCACCGGCGAAGCAATGGTGTGCTCCATCTTCATGGCGTCCATGATCGCCAGTGGCTGCCCCTTCGTAACCGGGTCACCCACTTTGACCGAGAACGACACCAACTTGCCAGGCATCGGCGCCGTCAAACGACCGGCATCGCTCTGCCCGTCACCCGCATGTGCCAGCACATTGACTACGGTAATCTGGGTCGCGCCGTCGGCGCCGAACACATGCGCAACCTCGCCTTTCTGGTACACCGTCAAACGCCGGCGCTGACCATTGAACTGAATATCCATCGCGTCGCCCGCAAACACCGCGTCCAAAAGTCCAACCACGGGTGCCGGGTCGCCGGCTGTCATGCCACCGGCTATGCCGCTGATCACAAGCTGCCAGGTGCCGTCATGCAAATAGGTGAGGTCTGCGCAACACGCATTCTCATGAAACACAAAATCAAATCGCCGCACCGCCGGCCCGCTGGGACGCCAGCCATCGCGCCGCGCCCAGGGGTCCAACCAGCCGTCAACCGCGGCAAGTGCCATCTGTGCAGCGTCCTGGCGCTCAGCAAGCAAGGTCTGGGCGACCGCCGCAGCCACTGCAAAAACGCCGCCAACCCTTTCCTGGTTAAACAAAGTGGCCGCTTCGCGTGGGATCAGTGCGGTGTCAAGGTTTGCTGTGGCGAACGACTCACTCGTCACCACATGGCGCAAAAACTGGACATTGGTGTTCAATCCGACGATATGGGTTTTGGCCAGGGCTTCATCAAGGCGCGCCAGCGCTTCTTCCCGCGTGGCACCGTGCACGATCAGCTTGGCGATCATTGAGTCGTAATAGGGCGTGATGGCGTCGCCTGCCCGCACCCCGGAGTCCACCCGCACGCCATTTTCAGCCCGCTCAAAATTGACGCAATGCGGCAAGCCATAAGTAGACAGCGAGCCGGTCGCGGGAAGAAAATTCTTGTCCGGGTTTTCAGCGCAGATCCGGGCTTCGATAGCATGGCCGTTGATGCGCAACTCACCTTGCGTCAGCGGCAGCTTTTCACCATAGGCTACGCGCAGTTGCCACTCCACCAGATCCAGACCGGTGATGGCCTCGGTGACCGGGTGCTCGACTTGCAGCCGCGTATTCATCTCCATGAAGTAAAAGGTCATGCCTGCGTCTGGTGCCTGCTCCACGATGAACTCGACCGTCCCCGCCCCAACGTAATTTACCGCGCGGGCAGCCGCCACCGCTGCATCGCCCATCTGGCGGCGCAGCGTCTCTGTCAAGCCAGGTGCCGGCGCTTCTTCGAGTACTTTTTGGTGGCGCCGCTGCACCGAGCAATCGCGCTTGAACAGGTAAACATAGTTGCCGTGGGTATCACCAAAAACCTGAATCTCGATATGGCGCGGACGGTGTACGTATTTTTCAATCAGCACCGCGTCGTCGCCAAAGCTGTTGCTGGCTTCGCGTTGGCAGGACGCAAGTGCAGCGCCAAAATCCTCGGCCCGGTCAACCGCCCGCATGCCTTTGCCGCCGCCTCCAGCGCTGGCCTTGATCAGCACCGGGTAGCCGATTGCATCCGCCTCGCGCTGCAGCAGTGCAGCGTCTTGATCCGCACCATGGTAGCCCGGCACCAATGGCACGCCTGCCTTGCCCATCAGGTGCTTGGATTCGGCCTTGAGTCCCATGGCCTTGATCGCAGAAGGAGGTGGCCCGATAAACACCAGGCCCGCATCCTCGCAAGCTTGTGCGAACTCCTCGTTTTCGCTCAAAAATCCATAGCCGGGGTGCACCGCCTGCGCGCCAGTGGCCTTGGCGGCCGCCAGAATTCTCGCCCATTGCAGGTAGCTGTCTTTGGGGGCGTTGCCGCCTACGTGCACGGCTTCGTCGCACACGCTGACATGCTTGGCATGCGCGTCCGCATCCGAATAAACCGCGACGGTTTTCACGCCCATGCGCGCGCAGGTGGCTGCGACCCGGCAAGCGATCTCGCCGCGGTTGGCGATGAGGATTTTTTTAAACATGAGAATCGCTCTTACTTGTAAGTGGGTTGGGCCATCTGGGCATTGCCAAACCAGGCTTTGACGCGCCGCACCAGGCTCTTTAGAAACTTGACCAGCACGATAAGCAGCCAGATGCTCAAGATGAGCAGGATGGTCAAAACGATGCCAAATGCCACGGGGTACTGGGTCGCCAGCCACATCATGCCAATGACCAGACCGTCTTCGACCAGGCTCATGGCGATGTTGGAGAACGGCTCGGGCGAGGTGTTGATGGCCGCGCGGGTGGTGGCCTTGGTGGCGTAGGATGTAGCGGCCAGAGAGCCACCGAGCAGGCCTGCCATCAGGCCCATGGTGGCACTGTCGGCGCCGAAAACGCCCGCAGCCAGCGCAGCCCCGGCAGGCACACGAATGACGGAATGCACCAAGTCCCACAAGGTATCAAGCCCCGGAATCTTGTCGGCAAAAAACTCGATGAACAGCATGAAGCCACTGCCCGCCAGCAGCGCCGGGTGTTGCAACGCGCTCAAGCCCGCAGGCAAGGGCAGCCAGCCCATCCAGCCTGCCATGCCAGTGATGAACACCACGGCATACAGGCGAATGCCGCTGGCCCAGCCCAACGCAGCGGCCAGCGCCAAAAGCTGCGCCATGTCCATGCTGCTGCTGCCTTTTTGCGCTACGCCGGCGATGGATTGCCAGATTTGCAGTAGTGTGTCCATGGCGATCACTGAGTCGAGAATTGCAGCCCGTGGCTGCTCATCGGCACAAAATCCCGGTCGCTTTGAATCAAGGTGCAGTCGTTTTCAATGCACCAGGCGCCCACCAGCAGGTCAATCGACGAACGCACTGTGACCCCTTCACTGCGCAATTGACGGTACAAACCCGCGGCCTTGAGGGCTACCTTCTCGCAACCCGCCGTGTGCACGGACAGCGCGGCAAAAGCATCTTTTGCAACGCGCCACTCGCGGTCAAACCTGAAGCCGCGCAGCACCTCCATCATGACGACGTCCAGCAGCACCAGGTCGTGGATGGAGTCGTCCAGCACGGCATCGAGCGCGTTGCTGGCGGGCGTGTTGGAGCCCGCGAAATAGTCGATCCAGACGCTGCTGTCGGCAGTGATCATCGGTCAGGAGAGCTGCCGGTTGATCTGCTGGGCGCGTTCAAAGGCACCCGCGCCTCCTGCACTTGGTGCGCTGTCTGCGTCCAGTCGCCGTCCAGGCCCCATTGCAATTTTCCCCGCAACGCGCGCAAGTTTTGATAAGCCGAGCGCCTAGCGAGTAAACGCAAACCCTCTTCCACGGCATCCTTTTTGGTTTTGAAATCGCCCGCTTTCATGGCTTGCGCCATGAGCGAGTCGTCAATCACGATGTTGGTGCGCATAGTTTTGTCATTCGCTGGTTGATGTGTATGAATTTCAAATATTGTACACATTTAATAGCGTTTAGCAACTTCTTCCAGCATGACTTCCGTCGCGCCGCCGCCAATACCCAGCACGCGCGCATCGCGCCACAGCCGCTCAATCGCGGTCTCGCGCATGTAGCCCATGCCGCCATGGAACTGCTGGCAGGTTTGCAGTACCTCGTTGACAAGCTCCCCAGTCAATGCCTTCAACATGGACACTTCTTGAACGATGTCGCGCCCCTGCGTCACGCTCCAGGCGCAGTGGTACATGAACTGGCGTGCAGCGCGGGTCTTGGCGTCCAGCATGGCGATGCGATGGCGGATTGTCTGCTGGTCCCACAACGTCCCGCCAAACGCCTGCCGCTGACGCACATAGTCCAGTGTCATGCGAATCGCCTGGGTGCAGTGGCCCACCGCCATCGCTGCCAGGGCAATGCGCTCGGTCTGGAAGTTTTTCATCACTGAGTAAAAGCCTTTGCCTTCATCACCCAGCAGGTTGTCGGCAGGGATGCGGCAATTGTCGAATACCAGCTCTGCCGTGTCGCTGGAAAGCCAACCGGTTTTCTTGAGCGAACGCCCAACGGTAAACCCAGGCGTGCCTTTTTCAACAATGAACATCGACACATCATGGCGCGCCGTGCCGGTTTTGGCAGCGATGAAATAGAGGTTGGCGTGGACACCATTGGTGATGAACATTTTTGTACCATTGAGTACCCATTCGCCTGCATCCTTGCGCGCCGAAGTGCGCATACCCGCCACATCCGAGCCCGCACCCGGCTCCGAGATACCGACGGCTGCAATGGTTTCACCGGCAATCACGCCGGGCAGATAGCGCGCCTTTTGTTCGGCCGTGCCGGCGTGATGGAGGTGCGGGCTGGCCATGTCCGTATGCACCAGCACGGTAATGATGAAGCCCCCGAAGGTCGACTGGGACAGCGCTTCGGCGAACACCAGATTGGTCAGCGCATCGGCCTGCGCGCCACCATACTGGGCGTCATACATCAGGCCAAACAGGCCGGCCTGCCCCATCCTGCGCAAAACCTCCCGCGGCGTGCTGCCGGCCTCTTCCCAGGCGGACGCGAACGGCTCAACCTCGCGCGCAATGAAGCGCTCAACCTGATCGCGCAACTGCACATGCTCCGGGGTGATGTAAATGTTGTCCATGACTTTTTTGAAAGTTTCGCCGCCTTCAGGCTGGTGTAGCGGGACCAGACATGGGCTGTTGCAGACGGTGGTGAACCAGTTTGAGCGCAGGAACTGCCATGTGCTACATCCGGAACACGCCAAATTTTGTCTCAGGTATCGGCGCGTTGAGCGTCGCAGACAATGCCAGACCCAAAACGCGACGGGTGTCCGCCGGATCGATGACACCGTCGTCCCACAGCCGGGCACTGGCGAAATACGGATGGGATTGGTGGGCAAACTGGTCCAGCACAGGCTGCTTGAAACTGGCTTCGTCGTCCTGGCTCCAATTGCCGCCGCGCGCCTCAATTCCATCGCGCCGATCCGTCGCAAGCACGCCTGCGGCCTGCTCGCCGCCCATCACGCAAATTCGCGCGTTGGGCCACATCCACAGAAAACGCGGCGAATAGGCGCGCCCGCACATGCCATAGTTGCCCGCGCCGTAACTGCCGCCAATGATGATGGTGAATTTGGGCACCTGCGCGGTGGCCACGGCAGTGACCATTTTTGCGCCATGGCGCGCAATGCCTTCGTTCTCGTATTTTTTTCCCACCATGAAACCGGTGATGTTCTGCAGGAAAAGCAACGGCACCTTGCGCTGGCAGCACAGCTCGATGAAATGCGCGCCTTTTTGCGCCGATTCAGAAAACAAGATTCCGTTGTTGGCCACAATGCCCACCGGCATGCCTTCAATGTGTGCAAAGCCGCACACCAGGGTGCTGCCAAAACGCGCTTTGAATTCGGCAAACTCACTGCCGTCCACAATGCGGGCAATCACCTCGCGCACGTCATATGGTTTGCGGGTGTCGGCGGGCACCACGCCATAAAGTTCCTGCGGGTCGTACAAAGGCTGCAACGGTTTGCGCAGTGTCTGCTCGTGGCGCTTGCTGTGGTTCAGGCAAGCGATGGCTTGGCGTGCCAGCGCCAGCGCATGCGGGTCGTTTTGCGCCAGATGGTCAGCCACGCCCGACAGGCGCGTGTGCACATCGCCACCGCCCAAATCCTCAGCGCTGACGATCTCGCCAATCGCCGCTTTCACCAGCGGCGGGCCGGCCAGAAAAATCGTGCCCTGGTTCTTGACGATGATCGACTCGTCGCTCATGGCCGGCATGTAGGCGCCCCCCGCTGTGCAGGAGCCCATGACGACGGCAATCTGCGCAATGCCCTGCGCGCTCATGTTGGCCTGGTTGAAAAAGATGCGCCCAAAGTGGTCCCGGTCGGGAAATACTTCGTCTTGATTGGGCAGGTTGGCCCCGCCCGAGTCCACCAGGTAAACACAGGGCAGGTTGTTTTGCTGGGCAATCTCCTGCGCGCGCAGATGCTTCTTGACTGTCATCGGGTAATAGGTGCCGCCCTTGACCGTTGCATCATTGCAGACCACCAGGCAGTCCACACCGCTGATGCGGCCAATGCCGGTGATGACGCCTGCGCAAGGGGCGCTGTCGGTGCCGTCACGGTCGGGGTACATGTTGTAGGCGGCCATGGGCGACAGCTCGAGAAAGGGCGTGCCTGGGTCCAGCAACATTGCCACCCTGTCCCGAGGCAGCAGTTTGCCGCGCGCGGTGTGTTTGGCGCGCGCCGCAGTGCCTCCGCCCAAAGCCGTTAATGCAAGCTTCGCTTTCAAATCGTCAACCACCGCCCGCATGGCTTGGGCATTGCCCTGAAAATCCGCAGAGCGGGCGTTGAGTTTTGATTCCAGAATCGACATTTTGGAGATCCGTTCAATTGACGTTTACGTAAACATTAATTGTGGCATAGCCAGCCGCGTTGCCAGCCAGTTGTTGCCGGGTTCGCCCGGCGAAAGCGACCCATGCGACATGTCATGCGCCCAGCAATTCCGGGAGCGCCGCCATGTCGAAAAAAATGCAATGCGCTCCTGCCTGTCGCAAGGTGGCTGCATCAACATGGGAGGTGGTTGGCGGTGAATAGGCGAACACGGTCGCC
>JANOMD010000002.1:0-20450 GCA_031420135.1 Rhodoferax sp.
TTGCCCCACTCGGCCTCATAGGTCGTCACCAGCAGCTGATTGGACAAGCGGTTCACCTGGGCCGGTACCCGCGCCATGTCCAGCGGAAAGTCGAACAGCAATGGCAGTGTTCGGGTGTTCAAAAAGCGCAGCCCGTCGGGCAGTGCGGTGGGCAAGCGCCAGGGTCTGCGGCTGGCAATCACAAAGCCCCATTCGCCAAAGCTGGGGACATGGGCGTGGTACGGTGTGGCGGTGAAACCCACGGATTCGATGGTTTGCACCACCGTCCAGAAACTCTGGCGCGCCACCAGTGGCGACGTGGTCTGGATGACGGCGTAGCCACTGGCCGCCAGCCGTTGGTCCAGCAGCGCGTAAAACGAGTTGGTGTAGAGCTTGCCAATGCTGAAGTTGGTCGGGTCAGGGAAGTCAACCACGATGATGTCAAAGGTCTCATTGGTTTGTTCCAGCCATTGAAACGCATCGGCGTGGATGACTTTGACTTTGGGCGATTTGAGGGCAGCGGCGTTGAGTTTGACCAACCTGGGTTGCTCTGAAAAAAGCCGTGTCATGGCCGGGTCCAGCTCGACCAGCGTGACCGATTCAACACCCGGGGTTTTCAGAATCTCGCGCACCGCCATGCCGTCGCCGCCGCCCAGCACCGCCACTTTTTTTGCGGCACCGCCGCTTGCCGAGAACGCTGCCATCACCGGGTGCACCAGGGCCTCGTGGTAACGGTATTCATCGCGCTCGGCGAACTGCAAGTTGCCGTTCAGGAAAAGCCGGTGCCCTGCCTTGCCCTGCGTGACCACGATGCGCTGGTAGGGCGACTGCGCGGTGAAGACCACGCGGTCCTGGTAGAAATTGTCTTCGGCCAGGGTGGTGATGCGGTCCGCGCCGGCAAACGCCGCTGCCAGCAGCGCCAGCGTCGCACCACAGGCCAGCGCGTGGCCAGCCAGGTGGCGCAACTCGTGCCGAAACAGCCACAGCGCCCACACGGCGATAGCCGCGTTCATCAGGCCAAACAGCAGCCCGGTGCGGATCAACCCCAGTTGCGGCACCAGCACCAGCGGAAACGCCACCGACACCGCCAGCGCACCCAGGTAGTCGAAGGTGAGCACCTGCGAGACCAAATCCTTGAACACCACCCTGCGCTTCAGGATTCGCATGACCAGGGGTATTTCAAGCCCCACCAGGGTGCCAACCGCAAACACCAGCGCGTAAAGCAGGAATCTGAATGCCCCGGGCGTGTAGGCGTTGGCGATAAACAGTACCGCTGGCAACGCCCCGCCGATCAACGCCACCAGCAGTTCGATGCGCAAAAAGTGGGCTGGCAACTGGCGCTCGAAAAACCGCGACAGGTAGGAGCCCACGCCCATGGCAAACAGGTAGGCGCCGATGACGGTGGAGAACTGCAGCACCGAGTCACCCAGCACGTACGACGCCAACGCACCGGCCGCCAGTTCATACACCAGCCCACACGCGGCCACCACAAACACCGAGGCCAGCAACGCGACCTGAACCGGACCGGCACTGGCGCCCGGACCGTTGCGTTCCGGTGGCAACGAACTACTCATCCATGGATGGCGGCGGCCACGATGATCGAAATACCCAGCGCCATGGCGGCGACGACCAGCGCAAGCGCCAGGTTTTGCTTCTCTACCAGTTCTTCCCACAATTTGTAGGGCGTGAGCTTGTCAATCGCCACAAAACACAACCAGAAAATCGCCACGCCAATCAGCGCGAAGAGGATGGAGCCGAGGAAAGCGGCGGGTTTCAGCCATTCAAGTCCCATGGGGATCTCCTTCAATAAAACGGGTTGAGAATTTCATTTATGCCCTCCGCCTCCGGAAAAGCCGCCATACGCGCCCCCCGAAGTCCGGCTGCCACTGCCGGAACTGGGGCTTGACGTGCAGCGGCTCATCATGAACAGGAACAGCAGGATGATGAGAAACAGAATGATGATGGTGCCGCAGTCCAGGCCTTTCAGGGCGCTGGTGGGTGCGGCGTCTTCGCGCTTGAGCAGGTCCTTTTTGTCATCCAGCTTGAAGGCCTTGGCCACAGCGTCACTGTCGATCTGGCTGCCCACGGACCAGGTGACTTCGTTGGCGGTTTGCTCCATCGACAGCAGGCTTTTGCCGCTGGCAAAGTCGCGGTTTTCCGAAGTTTGCCCGCGCGTGACTTGCCAGTAAAACTCGCCCGCGACGTAGCTGGTCTGTGCCCGGTAGTTCTCTTCGATCTGGTATCGCTGCCCCAGGTAGGTGGCGCTTTTTCCGCCCTGGCCCATCACCGGCGCGCCAGTCACCGGCTTGACCAGGCTCCAGCCGTCGGTTGAATCAACCAGAAACGTGAACCCGCGCTTTTGGTTGTACAGCAGGTACTCGCTCCAGCCAAACTGCTCACTCGGGTCGTTGGGGTCCGTACCCATGCGGTGCTGAAAACCGACCACCTGCCATGACACGCCCTGCAGTTGGCCCAGTGTGCCGAGTTGAATCAGGGGCCGGACCGGTTCATCCTGAATCGCATGCTTGAGCTCGCCACCAATGCCGCTGCTGATGTCGATGATGCTGTTGCACGAGGCGCAGGTGATGCTCTTGCTGGTGTCCAGCGAGACTTGAACCGGCGTCGCACAGTTCGGGCAGGCAAAGCTGCGGCCTTTTTCATCTTTGGCAGACTCGTCGTTCAAGCCAGTGAGCTGCAAGTCCTCCAGCAGAACGGCAGTGCCGATTGACAAGGTGGGCGGCCGGGTGCCGTAGTCGATGCTCAGCACGCTGCCGCCCGCGTCGACTTCGGCGCCGGATGGTGGTGTGACACCCGCGCCGCCCTGTATTTTTCCCAACGCTCGCCCAATGATGCTGTCCCTGGCGACCGACACAGAAGGCGAGTCGCCCTGGCTGCGCAATTCGACCACCGCAAATTCCTTGCCCAACTGCGGCAAGTGCGGCAGCTCCCCTTGCGCCGAGATCAATATCACTTTCTGATTGCTGGCAACGCTGTAGGCGCGGCCGTTGATTCGGGTGGCTTGCCCCACCTGAAAGCTGGCCGCTTCGGGCAATTCTGGTTGACCTGCCAGCGGCATCGTGAACACATAGGCACCGTTGTCTTCACTTAAATAGGCCGACGCGCCATCCACCAACACCGCATGCCATTCGGTCCAGGTGCCTTCGGCGTATTGGTATTGCAGGCGACCGACCAGCGTGAAGGTGATTTTGCCGCTGGCGCGCGTCCAGACGCCACTGGCCCCCAATTGCAGCGGGCTGTGGTCATCAAACAGCTCGGCCATCTTGCCGAGGCG
The DNA here is from genome assembly GCA_031420135.1 of Rhodoferax sp. GTDB lineage: Bacteria > Pseudomonadota > Gammaproteobacteria > Burkholderiales > Burkholderiaceae_C > JANYCG01. Next base: position 3,272 of record JANOMD010000002.1, read on the forward strand.
TGAGAGTTTGTCACCGCTGCGCACCACCGTGCTCTGGCAATAGGCGCACACCGCGTGGGTGGACTGCGCGCTTAAAAAGTTGACTGGCGCGCCGCAACCGGGGCACGGCGCCCGGTAGCTGCGCTGCGGGGATTGGGGCGATTCAGTGGCCACGCGGCTGGCTGGCGCAGTGCTCTCTGGGCTCTAAGGGGCTTGAGACGGACTAGACCAGCTTCTTCAAAAGTTCGACCTTCTTCGCGTCAAACTCTTCTTGCGTCAAGATGCCTTTGGACTTGAGCTCGCCCAGCTTTTCCAGTGTGGCCATCAGGTCTTCGGGTTTCACACCCACCACGGCTGCCGCTGGCGCTGCGCCTGCTGCCACGCCGCCCTGCAGCCCCGCTTGAAGGTTTTGCGCCAGCACCTGGCCCAGCGCCACGCCCGCGCCCAGGCCCATGGCGTCGCCTGCAATGCCGCTGCCGCCACCGCCACCTTCCGCAAATTTTGGAATTGCCTGCGCGGTCTGGTACTGCATGAACTTGCCCATGTCGTTGCCGACCATGCCCATGCCAATTTTCTGGTCAAGAATTTTTTGCAATTCTTCGGGCAGGGAGACGCTTTGCACCGTCATGGCTTCGAGCTTCAAGCCCAATTTGGCGAACTCGGGCGCCAGTTGCGTGGTCAGTGCTTGCGCAAATATGAGCTGGTTCGAGGCCAAATCCAAAAACGCAATACCGCTGCTGGCAATCGCATTGCTGATGTTCTGCAGCACCAGGCCGCGCAGTTGGCCATCCAGATCGGCCACGCCGTAGCTGGCGCGGGTGCCCGAAATTTCAGTGTGAAACAGCTTGGGATCGGCAATCCGGAAGCTGTAGTTGCCAAAGGCGCGCAGACGCACGGCGCCAAAGTCTTTGTCGCGAATGGTGATGGGCTGCGGCGTTCCCCACTTTTGATCGACCTGCTGGCGCGTGCTGAAGAAGTACACATCGCTCTTGAACGGAGACTCAAACAGCTTGTCCCAGTTTTTCAGGTAGGTCAGAACAGGCAGGGTCTGCGTGCTCAGTTTGTGGGTGCCCGGGCCAAACACGTCGGCCACTTTGCCTTCATTCACAAACAGTGCCAGTTGCGATTCGCGCACGGTGAGCGAGGCACCGTTTTGAATCTCCATCTCGGCCATGGGAAACCGCCAGGCGAGGGTGCCGTCCGACTCTTCGGTCCACTGAATGATGTCGATAAACTGTTTCTTGATGAAGTCCATCAGTGCCATGGTCAACCCCGGTTAGTGGAAGAACGATTGAAGATGATACCTGCGTGCAGTCAAGGGGCGGATGCCTTTTGGAGGCGATGGCGTGTGGCGACTGTCAACGCGACGCCGGCCACAACGCGGGCGTTGCTATTTTGCAAGCCTGGTAGGCCGGCTCTGCGCCCCACTTCGCGTCGGCATGCGCGCGCGGAGGGGCGCCAAATGGCGGGTCGACCACTGCCGTTATCTGCATTGCGTTTTACCTGACGAGCCGCTTTGGGTTGGGATAGCGAGGCCTACAATTGCCTCCCCGACCATCGCTGACCCGTTCGCTGGAGACAAAAATGCCCCAAAAACCGACCGACACCGGCAACCGACAGACTGACCTGCGCCGCGCTGCGCTGGAATACCACGAGTTCCCAACGCCCGGCAAAATTGCCATCGCGGCCACCAAGCAGCTGGTCAACCAGCATGACTTGGCCTTGGCTTACTCGCCTGGCGTCGCCGCACCCTGCGAGGAGATTGTCAAAGACCCGAACAACGCGTTCAAGTACACCAGCCGGGGCAACCTGGTCGCCGTCATCACCAATGGCACGGCAGTTTTGGGCCTGGGCAATATCGGTCCGCTGGCCGCCAAGCCGGTGATGGAAGGCAAGGGCGTTTTGTTCAAAAAGTTCGCCGGCATTGACGTGTTTGACCTGGAGATCAACGAGCGCGATGACCTGGACAAGCTGGTGGACATCATCGCTTCGCTCGAACCCACCTTTGGCGGCATCAATCTGGAAGACATCAAGGCACCAGATTGCTTTTATGTCGAGCGTCGTTTGCGCGAGCGCATGAAGATTCCGGTCTTTCATGATGACCAGCACGGTACTGCCATTGTGGTGGGAGCGGCCATCCTGAATGGCATGAAGGTTGTTGGCAAAGACCTGAAAAACGTCAAGCTGGTGACATCAGGCGCGGGTGCGGCTGCGCTGGCCTGCCTCGGGCTGCTGGTCAAAATCGGTCTGCCGCGTGAAAACATTTTTGTGACCGACCTGGCCGGAGTAGTCTATGAGGGCCGTACTGAATTGATGGACGCTGACAAGATCGTGTTTGCCCAAAAAACACCAGCCCGCACCTTGGGCGAAATCATCGAAGGCGCCGATATTTTTCTGGGCTTGTCCGCCGGGGGTGTCCTGAAAAAGGAGATGGTCGCAAAGATGGCCGCAAGGCCCCTGATACTGGCCCTGGCCAACCCCAACCCGGAAATCAGCCCGGAGGATGTCAAGTCCGTGCGCAGCGATGCCGTCATGGCCACGGGCCGCACCGATTATCCCAACCAGGTCAACAACGTCCTGTGTTTCCCTTACATCTTCCGCGGTGCACTGGACGCTGGCGCATCAACTATTACGGTCGAGATGGAGATCGCGGCGGTGCATGCGATTGCCGAGTTGGCCCAGGCGGAGCAAAGCGAAGTCGTTGCGGCCGCCTACGCGGGCGAACAACTGGCGTTTGGCCCGGAATACCTGATTCCCAAACCGTTTGACCCGCGATTGATGATGAAAATCGCACCGGCGGTCGCCAAAGCTGCGGCGGACAGTGGCGTCGCGCTTCGTCCCATCACCGACATGGACGCTTACATGGAGCGCCTGCAAAGCTTCGTTTACGCCTCCGGCACAACCATGAAGCCGATCTTCACGGCGGCCAAAAAAGCCCTGAAGAAGCGCGTGGCCTACGCCGAGGGCGAGGAAGAGCGCATTCTGCGCGCCGCGCAAATCGTGGTGGACGAGGGCCTGGCACGCCCAACGTTGATTGGCCGCCCGGCCATCATTGCCCAACGGATTGACAAGTTTGGCCTGCGTCTCAAGGAAAAGCTGGACTATGACGTTGTCAACGTCGAGCAGGACCATCGCTACCGCGACTTCTGGCAAACCTACCACCGGATGACCGAGCGCCAGGGCGTGACGGCTCAAGGCGCCAAAATTGAAATGCGCAGGCGCCTGACATTGATTGGCGCGATGCTGCTGCACAAGGGAGACGTGGACGGCATGATTTGCGGCACATGGGGCACCACCACCATGCACCTGCCTTACATTGACCAAGTCATCGGCCGGCGCGCAGGCGTCAACACCTATGCCTGCATGAATGGCTTGCTGCTGCCCGATCGCCAGTTGTTTCTGGTCGATACGCACGTCAACTATGACCCGACAGCGCAGCAGCTTGCAGAAATCACAACCCTTGCCGCCGAGGAAATGATGCGTTTTGGCATCCGCCCCAAGGCCGCTTTGCTGTCGCATTCGAACTTTGGCAGCAGCAACCTGCCCAGCGCGATCAAAATGCGCCAAACCCTGGACCTGCTACGGGTACAAACCCCCTGGCTCGAAGTTGATGGCGAAATGCACGGCGACGTGGCGCTGGACGGCAAGGCGCGCGCAAACATCATGCCCAACAGCACACTGGAAGGCGATGCCAACCTGCTGGTGCTCCCCAACATCGATGCAGCCAACATCGCCTACAACCTGCTCAAGACCGCGGCAGGGGGCAACATTGCGATTGGGCCCGTTCTGTTGGGCGCCGCCAAATCGGTGCATATTTTGACGGCCAGCGCCACGGTGCGTCGCGTCGTAAATATGACAGCACTCACAGTTGCAGACGCTAACGCCAGCCGACAATGACCTAACCAGAAGCTTGCGCTAACTTAAGCAGCCATTGTCCACACCGGTCTTGCCTAAATTTTGGGCAAGGGCTTGCGCTTTTTGCTCAAATGCGCGACACTATGTGCATTGAGAGTTTAGGGTTTACCCGAAGCTTCCCCAGGGTTTGCAAAAGGTGTATTCGTGGTGAAATCATTGTCGCCTGAGCGCATTAGCGGCTCAATTTTCAAGTTAGCGCTCACTGGCCTTTTGTTCGTTGCAATAGGTGGATCTGATTTTGCGCTGGCAAAGCAGCCCGTGCCGCGAGACAGTCTGGCGACAATTACCGTTGGTGAATTGCCGACACAAGGCCAACAGACTTTCGAGCGGATTCATCAAGGTGGCCCATTTGCCTACGACAAGGATGGCGTTGTTTTTGGCAATCGGGAGCGTTTGCTGCCCGCCGAAAAGCGCGGCTATTACCGGGAATACACCGTCAAGACGCCGGGGTCACGTGACCGCGGAACCCGACGGATTGTTTGCGGAGGAGCGCCCAAAGCGCCCGATGCGTGTTTTTACACGGCTGATCATTACGCGAGTTTTCGCCGGATCAAACCGTAATTTTGGTTTATTTACTTATTAAAGAAAGTGAAGCGGGACCCACTATGCCTCTTCGAAAAGAAACCCCTGTGCCGCGCAGCAGCATTGCGCCCTCACCGCCAGGCGACGTGCCGGCAACCCACGCGGTTGCTGTTGGCGATACGCCACTTCGTGGCCTGCGAACCAATATCGTGCAGTCAATCCGCGCTTTTCGCGTGCAAGACCTTCAAGATGCGGCCGTCGGCCTCGGGCAGCACTTTCTGTACGCTAATCTGGCGAACGCGCTGACCAAGCAAGACGTGCTGGACTTGATTGGCCAGCAGTTCATGTTGCCTGTGCATACCGGCAAGAATTTTGATGCGCTGTATGACAGCATCACCGACCCGGTCCACAAATCCGGCCCACAGCCTGGCTTTATTGCCGTGCTGGAGCACATTCCGGCCAATGTCAAATTTGACAAGGAAGCGCGCGAGCAGTTGCTGGATATTTTCCGCGACGCAGCCGATTACTGGGGGGACCGGAAAATCCCCTTCCGGTGCTTCTATTCTTTTCTGTAGCCCGTTCTGCACACACCAGCCAAGCAGAACGGGCGAACCAGGCAAAAAGCGACAACCACGCCGCTGATTCCCTCTCAGGCATTGAATTGAACTCTGAATCCGGTGAAAAACTACCCACCGACAAACTGTTGGATGTTTCAGCATTTGCGCTTCGGATGAGCAGTCCGTTTAACGCCAGCTACTGGCTGGCAGCAGCCTGATTTGAGCCCGCGTCCAGCGGGCTTTTTTATGGGAGCCGCTGCGCCAGCGCGATGTATTCGGCCACGAGCACTTCTTCGGCACGGCGCTGCACATCGAATTCTCCGGAGAATGACTTTTCGTCAAGCCATTTCCCAAGCGTATGGCGCAGCAGCTTTCGCCGCTGGCTGAAGGCGACCTTGACGATTTCGCTCAGAGCGCTCACGTCAAGCCTGGCGAAGTCTGGTCGGGGCACCATACGCACTACCGCACTGTTGACGCGCGGCGGGGGGTTGAAGCTTTCGGGCGGCACAAACAGCAGGTTGTCCATGGCATAGCGCCATTGCAGCATAACGCTCAAGCGACCGTAATCGGACGTAGCCGGTCGTGCCACCATGCGGTCGATGACTTCTTTTTGCAACATGAAGTGCTGGTCTTCAACGACATCGACAAACTCTAGCAGATGAAAAAGAATCGGTGTTGAGATGTTGTAGGGCAAATTGCCGACAACCCTGAGTTTGTGCGCCACCGCAAGCGTCGTTGCCAATTGCGCGAAATCGACTCTTAAAACATCAGCCTCGATCACGTTGAGTGCCTGATGTGAACGCAGCTTTTTCGCCAGGTCACGGTCCAGTTCGATCACCGTCAGCGCACCCAGCCGTTCCACCAAGGGCTGCGTCAATGCCGCCAGGCCTGGGCCAATTTCCACCACCGACTGGCCGGGTTGCGGGTCTATCAGCCTGACGATGTCCTCAATGATTCTCTTGTCAGCCAGGAAATGCTGGCCAAATCGCTTGCGTGGGATGTGTTTCACTATTGCGGTGTTTCGCGCATTTCGACGTAAGCACGCCCACGAACATCTTGCGCCCAGGTGGCATACGCGGCGTCCAGCTTTTTTTCACGCAGTTGGTTGCGAATGACTTCGCGCTGCTCACGCACGCCCAGCGGCACGGTTCGCCGTTCGAGCAACTGAATCAAATGCATTCCAAACCGCGAAATCAGCGGGTCGGCGATCTGGTCAGGTGCCAAATTGTTCAACACCGCCTCAAACTCTGGCACAAACTGGCCTGGGTTGGCCCAACCCAAATCGCCCCCCTGAGGGGCGCTGCCATCTTGAGAATTTTCACGCGCCAAAGTGGCGAAATCGGCTTGCCCCGCCTGGATGCGACGCTTCATGTCGTTCAACTTGTCGCGCGCCTGCGCTTCGTTCATTTGGACCGAGGGGCGCAGCAGAATGTGCCGTGCGTGGGTCTGCGTGATGGTCATGGCCCCGGCCGATCGCTTTTCGATGACCTTGAGAATATGAAAACCGGCACCAGAACGCACCACATCGGTTACAGCGCCTTGCGCCAGATTGGCTGTGGCATCCAGAAACAGTGGCGGCAAACGGTCTGGCCCGCGCAGGCCCATTTGCCCCCCGTCGGCACGGTCAGGTGAATCTGACAACTCACGTGCCAGCGCTGCAAAATCTTCATTGGCGCGCGCCCGGACCAAAGCGCCTTGCGCCTTGGCTTGCAATGCGGTCACTTGCGCTGGGGTCGCAGATTCTGGCACCGACACCAGGATCTGGGCAATGTTGATTTCTTGCGGCGTGGCGCTGTGGGTGGCCGCCGGGTCGCGCATGAACTGATCAACCTCAGCGTCTGACACCCGCACGCGGGCGTCCACCTCGCGTTCACGCACGCGGGTCAACAACAACTGGTCACGCAATTGCTCACGAAACTGCGCCAGCCCCAGGCCGTCAGCCGTCAGGCGGCGCCGAAGTGTCGGCACGTCGATCCGGTTTTGCTGCGCCACAGTCAGTTCGGCCTGATCGACGGCCGTGTCATCAATCCGGATTCCCATGTCGCGGGCCAGCTGCAATTGCGCCTTGTCTGTGATCATGCGCTCAAGCACCAGCCGCATCAACTCCGCAGTGCTGCGCTGGGGCTGGCGCGCCTGAGCGATTTGCTGGGCCAGTCGGGCGGCCTCCACGCGCACTTCGTTATTGGTGATAGGTTCGGAATTGACAATGGCGACGATGAAATCCGCAGCCCGTTGCGGCTCAGAAGCGCCAGGTCCAGGCCGTGAAGCCCCTACCGCTTGTGGTTGCGAGGCTCGCAGCCCCTGCGCGTAAACACCCGCAGGCGCGAGGGCGCCGAGATTGATGGCTGCCGCAACAGCGGTGAGGATGGCGATTGCCAAAACGCGATGGGTCATGATGGATCAATCGTAATTGCTGAAACGGCTGGGAACACTGGTTTGCTCCCGCAAATATTGGTAGCGCGGGATATTATCCTTGAGTGACTTCAAGGGATTGGCCCCGACGCGGGCGAAACCGACAAACTCGAGCTGGAACATGATGCGTTGGGTCGCAGAAACCAGGCTGGTCTGCAACTGCTCTACGACAAAACGGGCCAGCCAGCAGCCCGCATCGTATTCAAGTCCGATCACCGCATCCACCAGCTTGCGGTCAGACAGGCTGAAGTTCAAGCGCCCCACGCTGTACCAGCGGCCTTCGCCCAAGCCTCTGCCTGCTCCGAGATCCTGTCCCCGGTCACCCCACAGGTCGTTCAACGGCCATTGCCACCCCACGTCCAACTGCTCACTCGAATCTCTCTGAAACCGGTAGGCACCGCTGATCACCCGGTAGTTGCCAGGGCTATACCGTGCGCCCACCGTTGCGCGGGTGGATTTTTCGGTTTTGGGGTTGAACTGGAAGGTCGAGTCTACCGACCACTGGGGGCTCCAATTCAGTCCGGCACCCAACAGAACATCGCTGAAGCGTTCCACGACCGCCGCGACGCCCGGCAGCGTCACATTTTGGTCTTCCAGCCGCAGGCGCTGGGCCAACCCCAGACGGGCCACTTCTGCCCCATTTTGCGGATCCAGCAAGCGCGTGGTCAACCCCAATGTGAGCAAGTTGTTGTCTGAAATGCGGTCGTTGCCGACAAAAGCGTTCTCGGAAAAAATGGTCGCGAAATTGAAGTCGTTGGCCGCAGAATCGTAAATTGGCAGCAGGCTTTGGTCCCGGTAGGGCGTTGCCACGTAAAACAGCCTCGGTTCCAGCGACTGCAAAAAGTTGCGCCCAAAATAGCGGGCATCGCGCTCAAACACCAAGCCACTGTCCAGGCTGAAAGTCGGCACAACCCGATTGGCAGACAGCGCACCATTGGCAAGCGGTGCGTCGAATTCATACTGGGTTGCGTGAAGCTGCACTTTGGGTTTGATGAACCCCGCGGCGTTGGACCAGGTGCGGCTGACTTCACCCAAAGCGAAGGTTCGCCGCGCGTTGGGTTGTCCGGTCAAGCTTCGGTCTGCATCAAATTGGGTGTGGTCGGCGTCTACTGAAATATCAAAGTTGCCGATCCGGCGGGCAAAGCGGCCGACCATCTGCGGCAGGCGATCGTAAGGCGGAACGATGGGTGATGAAATATCCTGCAACGTTTGCCACTTCAACGCGCGCAGGCTCGCGGAATAATCGCCTCGCGCCCAGGACAGCGTGGCGTCGTTGGCGAGCAGGCGCTGGGTCAGACTGCTGTTGCTGTCCCGACTGAAGTCTTTCCAATAGTTGTCGTCGCTGACCCGGTTGAGATTGAGCGACAGTCCAACATTCCCGATGGCGGCAAGACGGGTGTCCAGCAAGCCGCTGTAAAGCGACGTCATGCTCCATCGGTCGGTGTTGCGCAGCGCATCCGCAGGCATCCAGCTCACGCCCACGGAGCCGCCGTAGTTGGCTTCCAGGTACCGGAACTCGCCAGCCAGGTCGACACCGCGTTTGCTCATCAGGGTCGGGGAAAACTTGGCGTCCCGGTTGGGCGCGATATTCCAGTAATAGGGGACTGTCACCTGTGCCCCGGTCACATTGTCCAACCCGAAAGTGGGCGGCAGGAAACCCGATTTGCGCTGACTGCTCAATGGAAAGCTCACATACGGCACCGGCAAAATCGGCAAACCCTTGAACGTCAGCACCGCACCCTGCGCCACCCCAATGTCTTCTTCGTAGTCAAGCGTCATGGACGCCGCTCGCAAGATCCAGTCAGGCATCCAGCTCGGACCTGGCAGCCGCCTGCAGGTGGTGTAAGTGGCGTTGGTGATGACGACCCGCTTTTCGTCCAGAAAATCCACCCGATCCGCATCGCCATGGCCACCGCTTTGCAGGAACTGGTAGCGCGGCTGTAGAAAAAACCCTTCAAAAGCATCCACTTTGAGCTCGAGCAATGGCCCCTCGTACACGCTGCCGGCACGGTTGATGCGCACATTGCCGCGCGCCTTGGCCAAGTCATCGGGCTGGTAGTGTTCCAGCCGGTCGGCACGGATGACGAGGTCGCCCCGTCGCAACACGGCGTCGCCCTCCAGCACGGTTTCAAGGTCGGTGCGGCCACTGAGCCGGTCACCGTACAGAAAAGTAGGCAAGGGGCCGAGCTTGGGCGACGGTGCCTGCTCGTTGAGTTGCAGGCTGGGTCTAAGTCGCAATGCTGGCAGGGCAGGCAGTGCCACATCGCCCGTCGATTGGCTCGGAACCGTTGCAGAGCCAGGGTTCGCGGGCGCGATGGCGGTTTGCCCATGAACCAAGCCATGCGACAACAGCGCACAGATGAACACCGACCGGGCGCGCGGCTTCATAATCGAATGCATCGGAATCGGTCGGTTTCGCGGGCTGTCAAGTCAATCTGGCAAGGTTCGCTTTGTAGAATAGATTATCCATGAGCCAAAGCCCCTACATTCTGCAAGCCGCCGAGCCGTCTGGTCCGGTTGCATCTCAATCCACGCCGGTTCTTTGGACCGACCCAGCGCGTGAAGCCGCATTCAAAATCTGGCTTGGTTCCTTGTGCGCCTCGCAGGGTCTGCTTGCGCCCAGCCTGCGGCTGGCCTCGGCCGATGCGAGTTTTCGCCGGTACCTGCGAATTGACACGCTCAACGGTAGCCGGATCATCATGGACGCGCCGCCGGCGCAGGAGAACAGCAAGCCGTTCGTCGCAGTGGCGCGCCTCATGAAAGACGCCGGCCTGAACGCGCCCGAGGTGCTGGCCTGGGACGAGGCAGGCGGCTTCATGTTGCTCAGTGACCTGGGCGAAAAAACCATGCTGCAGCAAATGGTGCGCGACAACCCGCAAGCCAATCTGGGCGCTTACCTGCAAGCGGTGGATGCGCTGATCGCATGGCAGTTGGCGTCCAGGCCAGGCGTCTTGCCGCCTTACGACGCAGCATTGTTGCACCGCGAACTGGCGCTTTTTCCAGACTGGTATCTGACGCGCCACCGTGGCGTGACGGTCGAGGGTGACATCCGCACCACGCTGGATACCGCATTCCATCAAATCGTCGCGCAAAACCTGAGCCGGCCCAACGTCTACGTGCATCGCGACTTCATGCCCCGAAACCTGATGCTGCAAGGCGAGCGCACCACTGACCTGCGCGTGGGGGCGCCAACGCTCGGCATTCTGGACTTTCAGGACGCTGTCTATGGCCCCATCACTTACGACATTGCGAGCCTGATGCGCGATGCATTTTTGACATGGGAGGAAGACTTTGTGCTGGACATCACCATTCGCTACTGGCAAAAGGCGCGCCAGGCCGGTCTTGCCGTGGGTGATGATTTTGGCGAGTTTTACCGGGCCGTGGAGTGGATGGGGTTGCAGCGTCACCTCAAGATTGCGGGGATTTTTGCGCGCCTGACCCTGCGCGATGGCAAGCCGCAATACCTTGCCGACACGCCCCGCTTCATTGACTACATTCGCAGTACTTGCAGCCGTTATCGCGAACTCAAGCCGCTGCTGCGCCTGATCGACCGCGTTCTGGGCATTGAGGCCGCCACGGGCTTTGCCTACGGTCGGGTCTGACCGACCCATGCCACGTTTTTACTGCCCGGTTGGGTTGGCGACTGGCGAATCCCTGGCGCTTCCGGCCGGCGCGGCGCGCCACGTGCAGGTGCTGCGATTGCAACCCGGCAACGCCATCACCTTGTTCAACGGCCTGGAAGCATCGCCAGGTGAATTTGAAGCCACCGTGACGCGCATCGGCCGCAGCGAAGTCGAAGTCATCCTTGGCGGCTACAGCGCGGTCCAGCGTGAAGCCGTGCGCACGGTGCACCTGGCCGTGGGCATGCCTGCCAATGATCGCATGGACTGGCTGGTCGAGAAAGCCACCGAGTTGGGTGTGGCCAGCATTCAGCCATTGATCACCGAACGCAGCGTGTTGCGGCTGTCTGGCGAACGCGCCGACAGGAAGCAGGCGCATTGGCAAAGCGTTGCCATCGCCGCGTGTGAGCAGTGCGGGCGCAACCGCGTGCCGGTGGTGCATCCGGTCGTGGCCCTGGCGCAGTGGCTCAAAGCACCCGCGAGCGGTCAGCGCTTTTTGCTGTCGCTGCGTGGGGGCAGTCAGCCACTGCAGGCGCTGGTGACGGGGCAAGCCACCAGATACGATGAGGCGAGCGTTCTGTCGGGCCCGGAAGGCGGCCTGAATGACAGCGAGGAACAGGCCGCCTTGAGCCGCGGATTTGCCGGTGTTTCCTTGGGCCCCCGGGTGTTGCGCGCAGAGACGGCTGCACTGGCGGCGCTTACACTGCTGTCATGAACAAGAACCTGTGGCTGCTGGCGGTTTGCCAGGGACTTTTCCTCACCAACAACGTCGTCTTCATCGCCATCAATGGCCTGGTCGGCCTGAGCCTGGCGCCATTGGGCTGGATGGCCACTTTGCCGGTGATGGGCTACGTGGTGGGCGGTGCGTTGTCCACCGGACTGGTTGCCAAAACCCAAATGCGTTTCGGGCGCAGGACCTCGTTTCAAATTGGTCTGCTGGTGGCTTTTCTGGCCGCACTGTTGTGCGCCTATGCGGCGATGAACCGGAATTTCTGGCTGCTGTGTGCAGCGACCGTCGTGGCCGGCTTCTACAACGCCAATGCCGGTCTGTACCGCTTTGCCGCGGCAGAGCTGGCCAGACCTGAGTGGCGTGAAAAGGCGGTGTCACTGGTGATGGCAGGCGGCCTGATTGGCGCGGTATTGGGGCCCAACCTGGCCGCGCAGACCCGCACCTTGACCAGCGTGCCGTTTGCTGGCGCTTACCTGTCGCTGGCGGTCGTGGCGTTGCTGGCCATGGTGCTGATGAGCTGGATGCAGTTCCCGCCGCCGCCGGTCAAAACGACCTCCACCGGCGGCCGCCCACTGTCGGTCATCATGCGCCAGCCGGTGTTCATCGTTGCTGCGGCCAGCGGGGCGCTGGGCTACGGCGTGATGAACCTGCTGATGGCCGCAACGCCGATTGCCATGCAGCAATGCCAGCTGCCGTTTTCGGACGTGGCCCTGGTGCTGGAGTGGCACGTGATCGGCATGTTCGCGCCCGGCTTCTTCACCGGCCACCTGATCAAGCGCTTTGGCACCTTGCCGATCATGGGCGTCGGCGTCCTGCTCAACGCCCTGTGTATCGCGATTGCGTTGTCGGGCGTCGATTTGCACCAGTTTCTGGCAGCACTGTTTTTGCTCGGTGTGGGCTGGAATTTCCTGTTCACGGGCAGCACCACGCTGTCGCTGCAAACCTACACGCCCGAAGAAAAGGACCGCGCCCAGGGTGCCCTGAACTTCTTTGTGTTCGCGACCCTGGCGGTAAGCTCGCTGGCCTCCGGCGTTCTGGTCACCACGCAAGGCTGGACGCTGCTGAATATCGGCTCCATGCTGCCGGTGCTGCTGGTGGCACTGGCACTGGCCTGGCTGGCGTTGTTTCAGCGGCGACCGGTGACACAAAGCGTTGATCCGCTTTAGATGGAAATTGCTACATAATACATAGCAAACTATCTATATAACACTAGAGCTAGGGGCCATTTTGATTGATAAAACGCGTCAAATTCGTGATTTGATCCGATTTTCGGCCTATTCTCATATCATGGGCGATATGAAAAAAACCGAATATCGCACTTTGAAACCGCTTCTCCCATCAACAGTTCAGGATTGCGCTGCCAGCCATCGACCGGTCAATAGCGCGCAGCCAGCCAGGCTTTCAACTCGGCAAACACCGGTTCGGCATCCAGTTCGTTGAAGATTTCGTGGTACAGGGCATCAAAGCAGCGGGTGGTCACCACGGCGGATGAGGCGCTGGCACTGAACTCACGGCTGCCCTTGGGGTTGACCAGGGCGTCCGCACCCGCGTAGAGCAGCAAGGTTGGCACTTTCCACGCGGCGGCGGCGGCGCGCACCTCAACCCCCGCATCGGCAATGAAACGGCCCAGCCGGACGCTGATCCGGTCGTGGATGAGATGGTCGTTGCGATAGTCTTCCACCACCGCCGGGTCGTGCGAAATCAGCGACACATTCAAGCCGTTGCCCAGCCGCAGGTTGGGTGCAATTTTGGGCAGGATGCCAAGCAGGAATTTCTGAAACGCGTTCAATCCGGGGTCCAGTGCCGGCGATGACAGCACCAGCCCGTCCACATTACGAATTGCCCTTGCCACGTACAACGCCGTCACCAGACCCCCCATGCTGTGGCCTAGCAGGATCAAGGGAGTTCCCTTTTTCATGCGCAGGCGGGTGCTGTCGACGATGTCGGTCAAGTCATCCAGCAGACGGTCGTCCGAGGTCAATCCGCCCCTTGGCCCGCCGGACTCACCGTGGCCGTACTGGTCATAGCCCCGCACGGCAAAACCCCAATGGTTCAGGCGCCGGGCCACATGGTCGTAGCGGCCCGCGTGCTCGCCCAGGCCATGGACCACAATCACCACGCCGCGCAGGGGCTGGCCCGGGTCCAGCGGCCAGTCCTGCAAGGCCAGGTTGTCGCCATCGCTGGCAACGAAGGTGGACAAGGTGGTTTCGGCCGTCACGGCATCACCTGATTCTGATGTCAAGGGAGCTGCGCGATCACGTGGGCCACGGCTGCGGTCAGCTTTTTGGCATACGGCACGTGCAGGAATTCATTCGGGCCATGCGCATTGCTGCGCGGACCCAGCACCCCGCAGACCATCATCTGCGCGCTTGGGAAACCTTGGGACAGCAGGTTCATCAAGGGGATGGTGCCGCCCTGGCCGATGTAGCCACAGGGCGCGCCAAAATGGGCCATCGATGCCTGGTTGAGCGATGCTTCAAACCATGGCGCGGTGGCAGGTGAATTCCAGCCCGTGGCACCGCTCAACCCATCAAATGTGACCCGGGCCTGGTAGGGAGCGTTGTCTTCCAGCAGCGTCTTGAGCGCCTGCACTGCGGCACCCGCATCCACCAATGGCGGCAGGCGCAGGCTGAGTTTGAAGGCGGTGTATGGGCGCAGCACATTGCCCGCGTCTTGCAACGACGGAAAGCCTTCTGCGCCGGTGACGCTCAAGGTCGGCGCCCAGGTGCGGTTCAGCAGGGCCTGAACCGGGTCGGTGGTGGTGGGCAGGGCGAACGCGGTCGAGCCGGCACAGTCGTAATGCGCCCAGGGAAAGCGTTTGTGGATCTCATCACCCAAAATAGCCGCTGTGGCCTTCGCCTGCGCCAGCCGGTCAGCCGGTACTTCGCAATGAAAGCTGGCGGGCAGCAAGCGTCCGGTGGCGCTGTCTTCAAGCCGGTCCAGCACCTGGCGCATGATGCGAAAACTGGACGGCACCAAGCCACTGGCGTCGCCCGAATGGACGCCTTCGGTCAATATTTCAACCTTGAGCACGCCGGTTGCCATGCCGCGCAGGCTGCTGGTCAGCCAGAGCTGGTCATAGTTGCCCGCCCCTGAATCCAGACAGATCACCAATGCCACGTCGCCCAACCGGTTGCGGCCGGGCTCGCGCAGTGCATCGACATAGGGGAGCAGGTCGCGCGAGCCGCTTTCTTCGCAGGTCTCGATCAGGCCGACGATGCGCGGGTGCGCAACCCCTTGGGTTTTCAGGGCCTGAATCGCGGCAATGCTGGCGTACACCGCGTAGCCGTCGTCGGCACCGCCGCGGCCATACAGCTTGCCGTCTTCGTATCTGGGCGTCCAGGGCCCCAGATCAGACCGCCAACCCGTGAATTCGGGCTGTTTGTCCAGGTGGCCATACATCAGCACGGTCTGGCCTGAGGACGCCTTGGCGCTTGGGATGCGGTGGTTGCCGCTGGATGCGGGAACTTCAAAAAACAGCACGGGTGTGCGACCCGTCAGGCTGATGATTTCCAGCGTCAGGCCATCCACCTTTTGGGCGCGAACCCAGTCGGCAGCGTCGCGCATCACCTTGTCGATGTAGCCGTGGGCGGCCCAGTCCGGGTCGAACATCGGCGATTTGGCGGGAATCGCAATGTATTCGCTGATTTGACGCACGATGTCGGCATCCCAGGCGGTACTGATCTGGGCCAGTGCAGTTGCGGGATGAAGGGCAATATCAGGAACTCTGTCATTCATGAAAACTCCTTGATCTTAAAAGCGGTGTCCAATGCCGATTATGCGTTTTCTCAAGCGTTTTCAGCCGGTCCTGGTTTTGGCATTGGCGCTGGCTGCGTGCGCGGGCAACCCGTGTTTACTGGATGCCCGCTTCGGCGTGAAGCAACGGCGAGCGCGGCGGCTCCCTAACGCAGCAAAAAGTAGGCGGCAATCAGGTACAGCACACTGGCGAACACTTTTTTCAAGGGCGCAACGTCGATCCGGTGGGCGGTCCGGGCGCCCAGGGGCGCGGTCAGCATGCTGGCCATTGAAATGAAAATCAGCCCTGGAAGGTACAGGTACCCCACTGCCCCCGGCGGCATTTGCGGCAGACCCCACCCCGCCCAGATGTAGCCCAAAGTACCCGCCAGGGCAACCGGAAAACCCAGCGCTGCCGAGGTCGCCACCGCCTTGTGAATGGTAACGTTGCTCCAGGTCATGAATGGCACCGACACAAACGCACCGCCCGCGCCGACTAGGCTGGACAACCCGCCGATCACCGCACCCACCCCCAGCATGCCAAGGGTGCCGGGCAGCACCCGCGTGGGTTTGGGCTTGCGGTTCAAAAACATCTGGGTCGCCGAAAACGTCACAAACACGGCAAACAGCACGGTCAAGACTTTGGCTGGCAAGGCCACCGCAACATGCGCGCCCGCCAGCGAGCCCAGAATGATGCCGGGCGCCAGGCTCAAAGCAACGGGCCATTGCACCGCCCCGCGTTGGTGATGGGCCCGCACCGATGACAAAGACGTAAAGCAGATGGTGGCCAATGACGTGGCCACCGCCATTTTGACAATGTGCGCTTCCGGAAAGCCCTTGTTGGTCAAAATAAAGGTCATAAAAGGCACCATCAGCATGCCGCCGCCGATGCCCAACAGGCCGGCCAGAAACCCGGTGACCAAACCAATGCACAGCAGCTGTGCAATCAGCAGCGGCGCAACATCAAACATACAGGTTTTTCTTCGGGTTCAGCAGGCAAACTGATCCGCGAGCGCCAACAGGTTGCGGGCATGCCGGGTGTTGGCTGGATCGGCCGAGACATCCTGGGGCTGATCGGGGCCGAATTCGTTCGGGCGCTCAATGTAGGCCGTTTGCAAGCCGCAAGCCCGGGCCGCCGCCAGGTCGTCCTGGTGGGCCGCCACCAGCATGACTTCAGCCGGTGCCAGGTCAAACACGCGGGCCGCGCCCAGGTAGGTGGACGGATGCGGTTTGTAAGCACGGAATACTTCGGCCGACAGCACGCAGTCCCATGGCAGCCCGGCACGTTTTGCCATGTTAGTGAGCAGGCCGAGGTTGCCATTGGACAGCGTGCAGATGGTGAATTTCGACTTCAGCCGGGTCAGGCCCTCGACAGAATCAGGCCAGGCATCCAGGCGATGCCAAACCTTGTTCAAGTGGCGCTTTTGCGGTTCGGTCAAATGGGTGATCTTGAATTGTTCAAGGATCTGGTCCAGCACCATTCGATGTAGATCGTCAATCAGTGTCCAGCCCAGTTCGCCCGACATCACGCGGCGCATGGCCGGCTGGTAGCCGGCACGCCAGGCCAGCGCAAAACTGCCGCCGTCCACCGCCAGGCCCATGGCCGCCACTTCCCTGGCGATGCTGCCATGCCAGTCAACCACGGTGCCGAAAATGTCAAAGACCAGTACTTTGGGGTTGGGGGTATCCATGATTTGAGTCTCCAGGTT
>JANOMD010000003.1:0-2447 GCA_031420135.1 Rhodoferax sp.
TTTGGCGCGCCAGACGTGCTGCGCGCCACAGTGCGTCCGGTACCTGTTGCAGGCGCAGGCGAACTGCTGATCCGTGTGCATGCGAGCGGCGTCAACCGCCCCGACGTGCTGCAACGCACCGGCAACTACCCGGTGCCACCGGGCGCATCCGATCTGCCTGGCCTTGAGGTCGCAGGCGTGATTGAATCGGGTGATGCTGATGCGATGGCGGCAGCCGGCTTCAAGGTGGGCGACCGGGTCTGTGCGCTGGTGGCGGGCGGAGGTTATGCCGAATATTGCGTTGCGCCGGTGGTGCAATGCCTGCCATCGCCCAAAGGCTTGAGTGATATCGAAGCCGCTTCCTTGCCGGAGACATTCTTCACCGTCTGGAGCAATGTGTTTGACCGCGCGCGCCTGCAAAAGGGCGAGTCATTGTTGATTCAAGGTGGCACCAGCGGCATTGGCGTCACGGCAATTGCCCTGGCCAAAGCCTTGGGTAGCCAGGTGATTGCAACTGCAGGCAGTGACGAAAAATGCGTGGCTTGTTTGAAGTTGGGTGCTGATCACGCCATCAATTACAAGACACACGATTTTGTCGAAGAGGTTAAACGAATCACGGCTGGCGCAGGCGTCAACGTGATTCTTGACATGGTCGCTGGTGCCTATGTCGCGCGCGAGCTCGAATGCCTGGCAGAGGATGGCCGATTGGTCATCATCGCTGTGCAAGGCGGGGTCAAAGCCGAAGTCAATGCTGGTGTGGTGCTGCGCCGCCGTTTGACTATCACTGGATCCACCTTGCGGCCACGGCCCGTTGCGTTCAAGGCGGCGATTGCGGCATCACTCAGGAAAAACGTTTGGCCGCTGCTGGAAAATGGCAGCGTCAAAACGGTAATTCACAGTGTGTTTGACGCGGTGGGCGATGCATCCGGCAGTGGTGCTGCAAAGGCACACACTCTGATGGAATCAAATCAACACATCGGCAAAATCGTCCTGACATGGAAACATGTTGGGTAGCGATATGAAGCGAAAACTGATTGTCGGCAACTGGAAGATGAACGGCGGACTGGCTGCCAATGATGCTTTGATGACAGCACTTCTCGCCGGCCTCGGAACCAATCCGCCGGAAGTCGTGGTGTGTGTGCCGTCAATCTATCTGGCCCAGCTTCAGCTATTGTTGACGGATTGCGTCATTGAATTAGGTGCGCAGGACGTGTCGCAACACGTGTCGGGTGCTTTCACTGGCGAAATATCGGCTGCCATGCTCAAGGAATTTGGCCTGCGCTATTGCCTGGTGGGCCACTCGGAGCGCCGCCAATGCCATGCAGAGACAGATGTGGTGGTTTCATTGAAGGCCAAACAGGCGCTGGCTTGCGGCATCACACCCATCGTGTGCGTGGGCGAAACCCTGGCTGAGCGCGACGCCGGCAAAACCGAAGCAGTCGTCAAGCGCCAACTTGCCGCTGTGATTCACGACAACGGCCATTGCATCAGTGAAATTGTGGTGGCCTATGAACCGGTGTGGGCCATAGGCACCGGCAAAACCGCCAGTGCCGAACAGGCGCAGGCGGTGCATGCGGTATTGCGCGGGCAGCTCAAGGCGGCGACGGAACACACGGACCGAATCCATATTTTGTATGGCGGCAGCATGAATGCAGGCAATGCCGCGCAATTGCTGGCGCAGCCCGACATCGACGGCGGCCTGGTTGGGGGATCTTCTCTCAAGGCGCCGGATTTTCTGGCGATCATTGCAGCAGCGCACTAGCAACCAACGTAAACAGCTACAAATTTAGGAGTTGAAATTGAACATCGTATTGAACATCATTCTGGCTGTGCAAATGATCTCGGCATTGACCATGATCGGCCTGATTCTGGTGCAGCATGGCAAGGGTGCTGTCATGGGCGCGGCTTTTGGTGGCGGCAGCTCGGGTAGCTTGTTCGGTGCCAGCGGCAGTGCGAACTTTTTGTCGCGCACCACTGCAGTTTTGGCAACCGTTTTCTTTATCGCTACTTTGTCACTGGCCTATTTTGGCAACCTTCGCCCAACCAGTTCTGGAAGTGTGCTTGAGGGAGTGGCAGCGTCCGTTCCTGCGGGTGCTTCCTCGGCTGCGCCAGCGGCTTCGGCTGCTATCACTGCGCCGACGCCAGCACCGATTGCTTCAGGTGCCGCTCAAATCCCCTCGAAGTGATGGTGGGGGTGCAACCGCTATTTGAATCTGCCCGGATTGCAAGGAACCCTAGCGAGAACATGCCCAGTTTTCAGGGTAAACTCTAAGGCTTCGATGCAGTATTAAAGCCGCAAGGTCCCTCACGCTCAATCGAAACAAAACAAGCCGTCGTGGTGAAATTGGTAGACACGCTATCTTGAGGGGGTAGTGGCGAAAGCTGTGCGAGTTCGAGTCTCGCCGACGGCACCAAACAGTTAGCAAGATGAACATTGATCAATATTTGCCGGTACTGTTGTTCATCTT
>JANOMD010000004.1:0-9152 GCA_031420135.1 Rhodoferax sp.
TGACACATTGATTGACCGCTTTTGCAAATTTCTGGGCGTGTTGATGGCGGCCGGCCTTGCCGTCATGGTGGTGCTGGTGTTCATCAACGTTGTCATGCGTTACGCTTTCAATTCCGGGATCACCGTGTCGGAAGAGTTGTCACGCTGGCTGTTTGTCTGGCTAACCTTTTTTGGCGCGATCGTGGCCCTGCATGACAAAACCCACCTCGGCACGGACACCCTGGTTTCGCGCCTGTCGGTGCGCGGCAAAAAAACCTGTCTGGTGCTGGGTCACCTGCTGATGCTGTTCATCTGCTGGCTGCTTTTCAGCGGATCGCTGGAGCAGGTCAGGGTGAACTGGACCTCCACCAGTGCGGCCATGGAAACTTCGATGGCTTTTTTCTATGCCAGCGGCATGTTTTGCGCCATCTTCAGCGCCATCATTCTGGCCAACCACCTGTGGCGGCTTCTCAATGGCACTTTGTCTGAAGAAGACCTGATTGGCGTGCGCGAATCAGAAGAAGAGCCAATCGACATGCCGCAGCCGGTGCGCTGATCGCCCCAAACCACAACAGCCGCTTCATGATCATTGCCGTTTTTCTGGGCTCACTGCTGGCCGCCATGGCCTTGGGCATCCCCATTGCCTATTCCCTGCTTTTGAGTGGCGCGGCCCTGATGTGGCACATGAACATGTTTGACGCGCAAATCCTCGCGCAAAACATCATGGAAGGGGCCAACAGTTTCCCGCTCCTGGCCGTGCCTTTCTTCATGCTGGCCGGGGAGGTGATGAACACCGGTGGCCTGTCCCGGCGGATTGTTGTATTTGCCATGGCGCTGGTCGGGCACATTCGCGGCGGGCTCGGGTATGTGACCATCATTGCGGCGTGTCTTCTGTCTGCCCTGTCGGGGTCAGCGGTGGCCGACGCCGCCGCGCTCACGGCGTTGCTGCTGCCGATGATGGTGAAGGCAGGCCATGACAAAGCCCGCAGCGGTGGCTTGATTGCTGCCTGTGGCGTGATCGGCCCGATCATTCCGCCGTCGATTGGTTTCGTGATTTTTGGCGTCGCCGGTGGTGTGTCCATCTCCAAACTTTTCCTGGCCGGCATCTTCCCCGGCATCTTGCTGGCGGCAGGCCTGTGGGGCACCTGGTGGTGGCTCACGCGCAAAGAGCAGCTACAGACGCCACCCAGGCGTACGGCTGGCGAAGTGGTTGCGGCCTTCAAAAGTGCAGGCTGGGCCCTGCTGCTGCCCATCATCATTCTGGTCGGTTTGCGCATGGGAGTCTTCACGCCTACTGAAGCGGCCGTGGTCGCGGCGGTCTACGCGCTGTTTGTGGCAGGTGTGATTTACCGCGAGTTGACCTGGGCGCAGCTTTACGATGTGTTTCTGGCGGCGGCCAAAACCACCTCCGTCATCATGTTCCTGGTGGCTGCCGCCATGGTGTCGGCCTGGATGATTACTGTGGCGCAATTGCCGCAGCAGCTGGTCACCCTGCTACAGCCGCTGCTGGGCAACCCGACCCTGCTGCTGATGGCGATCATGGTGCTGGTGATGATTGTGGGCACTGCGATGGACATGACACCCACTATCCTCATTCTCACGCCGGTGTTGATGCCGATCATCAAGGCGGCAGGCATTGATCCGGTCTATTTTGGCGTTTTGTTCATCATCAACAACTCGATAGGGCTGGTCACGCCGCCTGTGGGTACGGTGTTGAATGTGGTGGCCGGTGTGGGCCGCATGCGGATGGATGATGTGACGCGCGGTGTGCTGCCTTTTATGGCGGTGCAGTTTGCACTGATGTTCCTGATGGTGCTGTTCCCGTCGCTCGTCATGGTGCCCGCCAAGTGGCTGTATGGCTGAAGCCGGGGATATTTCCTGTCGTCCAAAAGTCGCGCAGCAGCGTTAGGGAATTTTCCGATTCGGGGCGCGCTTGGTACGCCGTGCCCTGGGTCAATACATTTGCGTACTGAGCTCTTTTTTTGGAGACAAATATGAAACGTCTGGTATTGAAATCGATAGTTGCCGCTGTGGCTTTTGCCGCATTCGGCCTGGCTTCTGCGCAGGAGCGCGTGATCAAGTTCGGCTTGGCCAGCCCGGACACCCACCCTGCCGCCGCTGGCATGAAGAAGTTTGCCGAGGCCGTGGCTGCCAAGTCGGGCGGCAAGATGAAGGTCAACCTGTTTTTCAACAGTGCCCTGGGCGGCGACCAGCAAGTCCTGTCGGCCATCAAGGGCGGCACGGTGGAAATGTCGGTGATGAACTCGGGCATTTTGGCGTCCGAAGCCAAAGAGCTGGCAATTTTTGACTTTCCTTTCCTGTTCGCCAACGAGAAAGAGTCTGACGCGATTGTCGACGGCCCGGTTGGCAAAAAAATGCATAAGCTGCTGGAAGAAAAAGGCATCATCGGCCTGTCGTATTGGGAGCTCGGCTACCGCCACATCACCAACAGCAAACGCCCGCTGCACACCGTGGCCGACATTGAAGG
This sequence comes from Rhodoferax sp., assembly GCA_031420135.1. GTDB lineage: Bacteria > Pseudomonadota > Gammaproteobacteria > Burkholderiales > Burkholderiaceae_C > JANYCG01. Next base: position 2,468 of record JANOMD010000004.1, read on the forward strand.
CCTGAAGCTGCGCGTCATCCCGAACCCGATCAACGTGGCCTGGGTCAAAGCCCTGGGTGCCAACCCTACCCCCATGCCATTTCCCGAAGTTTATGGCGGCCTGGAACAAAAAGCCATTGACGGCCAGGAGAACCCGATTGGCGTGATTGCCGCCAACAAGTTCTGGGAAGTGCAAAAACACCTGGCGCTGACCAACCACCAGAACAACCCCCAGTCGGTGATCTTCAGCAAAAAGGTTTGGGACACCCTCTCGGCCGCCGAGAAGAAGATCCTCGACGACTCGGCTGACGAAGCCGCCAAAGGCCAGCGTGAAGCAGCCCGCGCCGCCGTCGCTGGCAACCTGGAACTGCTGAAGAAAAACGGCATGGCGGTCACGGTGTTCCCGCCCGCTGAAGTGGCCAAACTGCGCGAAAAAATGAAACCGGTAATCGCCCAGTTCAGTGCCAGCGTGGGGGACGCCACCGTCAACGAAATGATGGCCGAGCTGGCCAAGCTGCGCAAGTAAGGGAGGCGGAAAAAGCCAATATCCCGTTTTGAACTCAACAGGAACTCCCATGAAAATCCTCATGCTGCACGGCATCAACCACAACATGTTCGGCAAACGCGACCCGGCGCAGTACGGCACCATCACGCTGGATGAAATCAATGCCAGCCTGGCGGGATTGGGCAAAGAGCTTGGCGTTGAAGTCGAATATTTCCAGACTAACCACGAAGGTGAGATGTGCGAACGCATCCACCAGGGCTTTACCGACGGCGTCGATGCGGTTTTGCTAAACGCCGGCGCCTGGACGCACTACAGCTATGGCATCCGCGACGCGCTGGCGATTTTGACTTGCCCGATTGTGGAAGTGCACATGTCCAACATCCACGCCCGTGAAGCGTTTCGCCACGCCTCAGTGTTTGGCGAAAACGTCACCGGCCAGATTTGCGGCTTTGGCGCAGACATTTATCTGCTCGCCTTGCGGGCCGGCCTCGCAGCCGCCAGGGCCAGAAAAAGTGGGTGAAATCGCCCGGACGGTGGGAACCATCAACGGCCACACTGAACTCATCGCCCACATTGGCTTTCCCACCCACAGCTTCAAGGCACCGATGATCTACAACCCCTGGTTTGCCAAAGCCGGGGTCAATGCCGTGGTCATTCCCATGGGCTGCAAGCCCCCGGATTTTCCGGCGTTTTTGAAGTCGGTCTTCAGGCTCGCCAATCTGCGCGGCGCCCTGATTACCATGCCACACAAGGTCAGCACCATGGGCCTGCTGGACGAGGTGCTCCCCACCGCTGCCATTGCCGGCGCCTGCAACGCGGTGCGCCTGGGGCCCAAGGGCCAGTTGCAGGGCGACATGTTTGATGGCGAAGGTTTTGTGCGCGGTGTGTTGCGCAAGGGTTTGAGCTTGCACGGCGCCAACGCCCTGGTGGTGGGCAGCGGCGGCGTCGGGTCTGCCATTGCGGCATCTCTTGCGGCGGTGGGTGTCGCGCGTCTGGGCCTGTTTGACGTCAACACGGCTTCTGCCGACGGCCTGGCCACGCGCCTGCGCAGCCATTACCCGCAACTGCAAGTCAATACCGCATCCAACGACCCGGCAGGATTTGACTTGGTCGTCAATTGCACGCCGCTGGGCATGAACCCGGGTGATGCCATGCCGATGGACGTATCGCGCATTGCACCGAACACATTCGTGGGCGAAGTGGTCATGAAGGCGGAAATGACGGCGTTTCTCGCCGCTGCCAAGGCGCGCGGCTGCACGGTACAAATTGGCACCGACATGCTGTTTGAGCAGATTCCGGCGTATCTTGAATTTTTTGGCTTCCCCAGCACCACGCCCCAGCAATTGCGGGAAGTCGCCACAGTCGTCTATTGAGCGATTGGCGAACTGCCGCCCCGTGAAAACGTCACGCCGTGGGTGGCAAGGGCTGGCCCCGTAAAATCGGGGCATGTTGACCGCAAAAAATGAACTGCTGGAAGCGCTTGGCGCTGTTTTGGCAACCCTGGTTCCCGACGACCCAGTGGGAGCGCGCGCCAAGGCGGTATTTGAGTCGCCCAAAGTAGCGTCGCACGGCGATTTTGCGACCACGGTCGCCATGCAACTGGCCAAACCCCTGAAACTGAACCCACGCCAGCTGGCCGAGAATTTAAAGCTCGCGCTGCTGGCCACTGCGCCTTACCAACGCTGGGTCGAATCCATCGACATTGCCGGGCCCGGGTTTCTCAACCTCAGGCTCAAAGCTGGCGCGAAACAGCAAATCGTCCAGCAGGTGCTGACACAGGGCACCCGGTTTGGCAGCCAGCAGATGCATGGCAAGCGTTTGATGGTGGAGTTTGTATCAGCCAACCCGACTGGGCCCTTGCACGTGGGCCATGGACGCCAGGCGGCCTTGGGCGATGCCATTTGCAATTTGTACCAAACCCAGGGCTGGGATGTTTGCCGCGAGTTCTATTACAACGACGCGGGCGTTCAAATTGGCACCCTGGCCAGCAGTACTCAGTTGCGCGCGCAGGGCTTCAAACCGGGTGATCCGCAATGGCCCAGTGGCGAGAATGCCAACGCCTACAACGGCGACTACATTGGTGACATTGCGCAGGATTTCCTGGCCAAAAAGACCGTCAGCTCCGACGACCGCCAGTACACGGCCGACGGCGATGTAAACAACCTGGACGATATCCGCCAGTTTGCCGTGGCCTACCTGCGCCACGAGCAGGACCTTGACCTGAAGGCGTTTTCGGTCAGGTTTGACAACTATTACCTTGAAAGCAGCCTGTACAGCAGCAACCGGGTGGCCGACACCGTCCAAAAACTGGTCGCCGCCGGAAAAACCTACGAACTGGACGGCGCACTGTGGCTCAAGTCCACCGAATACGGCGACGACAAGGACCGCGTGATGAGAAAACGCGACGGCACGTTTACCTACTTTGTGCCCGATGTGGCCTACCACATCAGCAAGTTCGAGCGCGGCTTTGACAAGGTCGTCAACATTCAGGGCACCGACCACCACGGCACGATTTCCCGCGTGCGCGCCGGTTTGCAGGCAGTGGGCATGGGCATTCCCCATGGCTTTCCCGACTACGTGCTGCACACCATGGTGCGCGTCATGCGTGGCGGCGAAGAAGTCAAGATCTCCAAGCGCGCCGGCAGCTATGTCACGCTGCGCGACCTGATTGAATGGACCAGCAAGGATGCGGTTCGCTTTTTTCTGCTCAGCCGCAAGCCCGATACGGAATACGTTTTTGACATTGACCTGGCGCTGTCCAAAAACAACGACAACCCGGTGTATTACGTGCAATACGCGCATGCGCGAATCTGCTCGGTGCTGGCAGCCTGGGGCGGTGATGTCCACAAGCTGGTCGAGGCTGACCTGTCAGCATTGCAAAGCCCGCAGGCGATGGGCTTGATGCTGCTGCTGGCCAAATACCCGGACATGCTGATCTCGGCAGCGGCTGACTTTTCACCCCACGATGTCACCTTTTACCTGCGGGAACTGAGCGCGGCGTACCATAGCTATTACGATGCAGAGCGTATTCTGGTCGACGACGAATTGGTCAAAAAGGCGCGCCTGGCACTGGTGGCTGCCACCGCGCAGGTGTTGCACAATGGCCTGGCGGTGCTGGGTGTGAGCGCGCCTTCTAAAATGTAACCTGAGCAGATCGTGGCAGTCCCGATGATTTTGAATTTGAACCAGACAACAAGGCAGCGCATGAAACGTGAGCTCGGTGGAACAATTTTGGGTTTCATCATTGGCGTGGTATTCGGGCTGGGCGTGGCACTTGCCGTGGCCGTGTACGTCGCCAAAGTTCCCAGCCCCTTCATCAACAAGGGGCAGTCCCGTTCACCCAGCCAGGACGCCGTTGAGGCGCAGAAAAACAAAAACTGGGACCCCAACGCCCCGCTTTATGGCAAAAACCCGGCCAAACCAGGCACCACTGCGCCAGCACTGCCGTCCGCACCTGTAGCCACCGCGTCTGCTCCGGTGGCACCGGCCGTTGCTGGCGGGCCGGGTACCGCCGCCAACGCTGACGCGACCAAGCCGGAGCCCGCCAAGGCTGGCACCAAACCCGCCGGTTCGGCAGACCCGTTGGGAGACCTGGCGCGGGCCAAGTCATCCGGTTCAGGGTCAGAGCCGTTTGTATATTTTGTTCAAGTCGGGGCCTACCGCACCGCTGAAGACGCCGAAACCCAGCGCGCCAGGTTGTCGCTGACCGGGGTTGAGGCGCGTGTGACCGAACGGGAGCAATCCGGCCGGGCAATTTTCAGGGTGCGAGTCGGTCCGTTCGAGAAAAAGGACGACGCCGACAGAACCAAGGAAAAACTGGACGCATCCGGTCTGGATACGGCCTTGGTGCGGGTGCAACGATGAACTTTTGAGCATAAACCGGCTCGAAAAATCACAGTCAGGTTTGTTAAGGAGTAACGGAAGATGAAGCGTAGAGATTTTTCTGGGGTCTGCGGCGCAGCCGTGGCGGCATCGGCTCTGTATATGCCCCTGGTGCAGGCGCAACCCAAGCCACCCGAAGCTGGCGTGGACTACCTTGTGCTGGACAAGCGGGCTCCGGTCGAAACGGCTGCTGGCAAAATCGAAGTGGTCGAGTTCTTTTGGTACAACTGCCCGCACTGCAATGCGTTTGAACCGGCCCTGGAGGCATGGATCAAACGCCTGCCAAAAGATGTTTCCGTTCGACGGGTTCCGGTCAGCTTTCGCGACGATTTTGTCCCGCAACAGCGCCTCTACTACGCGATTGAAGCGATGGGCTTGACTGAAAAGCTGCATAGCAAGATCTTTACCGCCATACACGGTGAGAAGCTGCAACTGAACAAAAGCGACGCAATTGCCGACTGGGTTGCCAAACAAGGTGTCGACAAAGGCAAATTCCTGGAGCAATACAACTCGTTCACGGTGTCCACCAAGGCCACACGGGCGACTCAGTTGCAAAACACCTACAAGGTGGAAGGTGTTCCAGCGCTGGGAATTGCCGGTCGGTTCTATACCGATGGCACGCTGGCCAAAAACATGGACCGCGGCTTGTTGATTGCAGATTTTCTCGTGTCAATTGTGCGTACTGGCAAATAGACCACTTCCCCGCGCTGAACTGCCCGCTCATCGCGGGCTTTTTTGCGTGTGAACGGCAGTTTCAAACAAGTCAGGCCGCTACAATGGAAAACACATGTCCAGCAAGATTCGTGCCTTTATAAAAACCTCGGTCAGACGGCCTCTCCAACGTTCGATTTGTCGACTTGGCGTGATCGCAATTTGCGTTGTCGCAACGACAACGGTGGTTGCTGAAAAGGCTGATCGCAACAAGCCCATGAACATCGAAGCCGATGCACTGCGCTATGACGATCTGAAGCAAACCAGTGTTTTCACGGGCCGCGTCGTCCTGAGCAAAGGCACGATTTTGATTCGGGGCGGGCGCCTGGACGTGCGCCAGGACCCCGAGGGCTACCAGTTTGGCCTGGTCACCGCCGAGCCCGGCAAACTTGCTTTTTTCAGGCAAAAGCGCGACGGAGTCGATGAATTTATTGAGGGCGAAGGCGAACTGATTGAGTACAACGGTCGCGCCGACACCGTCAAATTTGTCAATCGAGCCCAATTGCGGCGTTTCAAGGGCGCCGTCCTTAACGATGAAATGAGCGGCGGCACCATTCTTTACGACAACACAGTTGATGTTTTTACGGTGGATGGTGGCACCACTCGCGGCTCACCGGCTGCTACAGGCGGGCGGGTTCGCGCCGTTCTGACTCCCAAGCCAGACACTGCGGACGCACCGGTTGCGCCGACCACACCGTCGTCGATACGACCCGGCGCTGTGCAGCAGTCTTTACCCGGACTTCGCCCAAGCCCCACCCTGGGCAACGCAGGCAGCCCCTCGACTGGCAGCGAGAAAAAGTGACGGGTGCCGCCGTTGATCGATCGGGTGCGGGACACGGCACACCCGACGCATCCGGGAGCCGCCTTGAAGCCATCGGATTGAAAAAGTTTTATGGCAGCCGCGAGGTCGTCAAAAATGTCTCGCTGGTGGTCAGGAAGGGCGAAATTGTCGGCCTGCTTGGCCCCAATGGGGCGGGTAAAACCACCTCGTTTTACATGATCGTAGGGTTGGTGCGCTCCAGCGGCGGCGACATCACCATCGACGGCAACTCGGTCGAGCACATGCCGATTCACCGGCGCGCACGCCTGGGGCTCAGTTACCTGCCGCAAGAGGCCTCGATCTTTCGCAAGCTGAATGTCGAAGACAACGTACGCGCCGTGCTGGAATTGCAGCATTACACCGACGGACCCAAGGCCGGCCAGCCACTGGACAAGGCAGAGATTGAGGCCCGACTGACCGGTTTGTTGCAGGAGTTGCGGGTCGATCACCTGAGGGCCTCGTCAGCGCTGGCGCTTTCCGGCGGAGAACGCCGTCGGGTAGAAATTGCCCGCGCACTGGCAACCCAGCCGCGCTTCATTTTGCTGGACGAGCCGTTTGCCGGTATCGACCCCATCGCCGTGATCGAGATTCAGCGCATCATCGGATTCCTCAAAAATCGAGGCATCGGCGTACTGATCACCGACCACAACGTGCGTGAGACGCTGGGCATCTGCGACCACGCCTACATCATCAACGATGGCAATGTGCTGGCCCAGGGCACTCCGTCTGAAATCGTGAATAACGCCGATGTCCGCCGGGTTTACCTGGGCGAGCACTTCCGGATGTAA
>JANOMD010000005.1:0-2165 GCA_031420135.1 Rhodoferax sp.
GCCGGCGGCAAACGGTTTTGACAGCGCGTCCCAGTAGCCTTCGGGCAACTGCCGGGGCAGGATGGGAATGGCGGTTTCGGGCGCCACAATCAGCGCGCTTTCTGACGCGGCAATTTGCTCGCCGTACCAGCGCAGGGAATCCGCAATGCCGGTGCCGGGCTGGAATTTTTCGTCCTGGGCGATGTTGCCTTGCAGCAAGGCGACATCCAGTGCGCCCGCTGCCTCACTGTAGTTTTGCCGGAACGCACCGTGCACTGTTTCATTGTTGATTGCGACCAAAAACAACAGCGCAACGAAGGGCATGATCACATAGCGTGCCAATGACCGGCGCGCGCCGTCAGTTGGATCTGCACCTTTGATCCCTTGCGTCCCTTGCGTCCTGTTTTTCTGACTGGCTGCCAGCCACCGGCTCAAGCCAAGCGCCAAAAAACCGGCCAGAAAAGCCGCTACCGCACCCACGCCGTAAGAGCCGATGAACTTGGCCAGGAATGCCAGGCCATCGAGATGGGCATAGCCCGCAGCGCCCCAACCGAAGCCGGTGAACCAGGTGCCCCGGCAGATTTCGGCCATGGTCCAGAGCCCGGCAAAGAGCAGGGCCGAAAAAACTTTGCCGGCGGGCGCCAGGCGGACATAAACGGCGCAGGCCACTGCGTAATACAGGGCCAGCAGGCCCGCCAGCGAGACAATCGACAGCACCGTCAGCACGGCGTTGAGCCCGCCGTAGGTGTGCATCGAGATATACAACCACCAGAACGTGCCGTAAAGCCACGCTGTGGTGAAAAACCAGCCGGTCCAGGCCGCCTGTCGGGCGCTGGTGCAGCGATCAAGCTGCCCCACCAGAACGCCCATGGCCAGCAACTGCAACCAGCCAACCGGTTGTGCATCCCAGGGTGAACCCATGGATGCTGCATGGGCCAGGCCTGCAATCAGGGTCAAGGCACTTTGACGCACAGCAATCAACACGCTGCCCTGACCGCGCGGCAAACCAGCTTGCTCAGGGCGCAATCGGAGAGACTTTGAACCACTTGATGGCGCCCCCTTTGGTGTGCAGCACGGCAAACTGCAGGCCCGCCAGGCTGTGCCGTTCGCCGCGTTTGGGCACACGGCCCATTTCGTGGGCGATCAGGCCACCAATGGTGTTGAATTCATTGGTCGAGTCGGAGCTGGCCAGTGTGACGCCAAAGGCCTCCTCGACACGTTCAATGGCAGTTTCGCCACTGACTCTGTAGGTGCGGTCGGCCAGGGCGAAGATGTCGCCCTCGTCCTCGGCAATGTCAAACTCGTCTTCGATCTCGCCGACGATCTGTTCCAGCACGTCTTCAATGGTGATGAGCCCGGCCACGCGGCCAAACTCGTCAATCACCACTGCCAGATGGTTGCGGTTGCCACGAAACTCGCGCAGCAGGTCATTCAGGCCCTTGCTCTCGGGCACGAACACGGCCGGGCGCAGCAGCGCGCGGATCGAGAGTGCAGGCTCACGCTGTAGCTTGAGCAGGTCTTTGGCCAGCAGGATGCCGATGATGTTTTCGCGTTCATTCTCATACACCGGAAAGCGCGAGTGGGCGGTGTCGATCACCAGATGCAGCAATTCATCCAGCGGCGCGTTGATGTTGAGCAGGTCCATCCGCGTGGCGGGCACCATCACGTCGCCCGCGCTCATGTCGGCCATGCGGATCACGCCCTCCAGCATGGCGCGCGATTCGGCGCCGATGATATTGTTGTCCTGCGCCTCGGCCAGGGTTTCGATCAACTCGTCGGTCGAATCCGGGCCGGGGTGGATGAATTCAGCCAGCTTCTGTAAAAACGTGCGCTTGTCTTCGCGGTCCGGCGTAGCAGCGCCAAGTCGCGCGGGATGGGTGTCTGACACTCTGGAAGGGACGTGGTTCGCCGTTGTTGAGAAGCATCAAGCTTAACGGATTGCGCGCCAGATCGCGCAAAGCAGGGACCGCCTAGGGCGGTGGGCTGGGCTGGGCTGGCCCACGACCTTGTCGAACGCACTGCAAGTCCGCCAGAAGGTCCCAAAACAGCTTGGCCTGCACTTTGATGCGGTAGTCCGCCAGCGCCACCTGCTCTTCCACAATCTCGGTCAGGCGGCTGTCCAGCGTGGCGGGCGCGAGGCGCAGATACGCCTCGGATTCGCTGCCGTCACGCTCCACGGTGGCACC
>JANOMD010000006.1:0-12417 GCA_031420135.1 Rhodoferax sp.
AGGATCGACACCAGCACGAGCTTTTTGCCGTCAATCGCGGTACCGGTCATTTTTTCAAGCGGCGTCTCGATCTCAATCGGCTGCGTCGCCATGTCGCGCGTCACCTCATAAGCCATCAACATGCTGAGTTCATTGAGCAAACGGCGAAAAGTATTGGTGCTGGCGTCCTTGCGCCGCATCAGGGTGAGCTTGTGCTGCACCAGCGGATGGCTGATCAGATGGACGTGAACGAATTCCTGTTTTGCCTGGGTGGTCATGTTGCGGGTTCCTCAAAAATTATTCGCCAGGCTGCTAGCGCCTTTTGCCACCAAAAATGCTGCCCAAAACGCCACGAATGATTTCGCGCCCCACGGCAGACCCCATGGTGCGCACGGCCGATCGCGCCATGTTGGTGGCCAGACCTTCGTTGCGTCCGCCGCGCGGGCCGGTGCTGCCAAACAGCACGTCGCTCAAGCCGCCCAGCATGCCGCCCGAGGCTTCTGCGGGTTTGCCGGCTGCTGCTGCGCCGGTAGTTGCGGTGGCCGCCGCTGACGATGCGACAGCGCGGCCTTTCAGTTTTTCATAGGCTGATTCGCGATCCTCAAGCTTTTCATAAACCCCCGCCACCAGCGAACCCTGCATCAGCGTCTGACGCTGGGCAGGCGTGATCGGCCCGATCTGGCTGCCCGGCGGCAGCACGTAAACACGCTCGGTTTCGCTCGGGCGGCCTTTGGCGTCCAGCAGGCTCACCAGCGCTTCGCCGACGGCCAGCTCGGTGATGGCGGTTTCAATGTCCAGCCCCGGCTTTTGGCGCATCGTCTGTGCCGTCGCCTTGACGGCTTTCTGGTCGCGCGGCGTAAACGCCCGCAGCGCATGCTGCACGCGGTTGCCGAGCTGCGCCAACACCGAATCAGGAATGTCCAGCGGGTTTTGGGTCACAAAATAAATGCCTACGCCTTTGGAGCGCACCAGCCGCACCACCAGTTCGATGCGCTCAACCAGCACTTTGGGTGCTTCGTTGAACAGCAAATGCGCTTCGTCAAAAAAGAACACCAGTTTGGGTTTGTCCAAGTCACCCACCTCGGGCAACTGCTCGAACAGCTCCGACAGCATCCACAACAAGAAGGTCGCGTACAGCCGCGGAGAGTTGAGCAGCTTGTCGGCGGCGAGGATGTTCACGACACCTTTGCCACTTGTGGTCTGCATGAAATCGTTGATGTTGAACATCGGCTCGCCAAAAAATTTCTCGCCGCCCTGTGATTCAATTTGCAGCAAACCGCGCTGGATGGCGCCAACGCTGGCCGCGCTGACATTGCCATATTGGGTGGTGAAGTCTTTTGCGTTGTCGCCAACATACTGCAACATGGCGCGCAGGTCTTTCAGGTCCAGCAACAGCAGACCGTTGTCATCGGAAATCTTGAACACCAGGTTCAAAACGCCGGTCTGGGTTTCATTCAGGTCAAGCATGCGTGCCAACAACAGCGGCCCCAAATCCGTCACCGTAGCGCGCACCGGGTGGCCTTGCTCGCCGAAAACATCCCACAAAGTAACCGGGAATGCGACCGATATCGGTGCCGTCAGTTCCCGGTCCTTGATGACCGCAGCCAGCTTCGCACCCAAAACGCCGGCCTGCGAAATGCCGGTGAGATCACCTTTGACGTCAGCCATGAACACCGGAACGCCCAGGTTCGAAAAGCCTTCCGCCAGCGTTTGCAGCGTAATGGTCTTGCCCGTGCCGGTGGCGCCGGTGATCAAGCCGTGGCGGTTGGCCTTGTCCGCCAGCAGCCAGCACTGGGTGAGGCCTGGTGGTTTGCCGTGTTGACCGGTCAAAATGCCAGTGTGGATGTCGTTGGTATTGGAGTCAGCCATGTCAGTCCTCAAAAGTACAATTAGTGCGATAGGTTAACCATCTTTGCAAGGACACCGAGTGGCAGGACACAGTAAATGGGCCAATATTCAACACAGAAAAGGCCGCCAGGACGAAAAACGCGGCAAGGTGTGGACGCGTGTCATCCGCGAAATCATGGTGGCGGCGCGATTGGGCGGTGGCGACCTGGGCATCAACCCGCGCCTGCGCCTGGCGGTTGAAAAGGCCAAGTCGGCCAATTTGCCGGCCGATACCGTCAAACGAAACATTGAAAAGGCCACGGGCACCCTGGAGGGCGTGACCTACGAGGAAATTCGCTACGAAGGCTACGGCTTTGGCGGCGCCGCCATCCTTGTGGACACCATGACCGACAACCGCGTGCGCACTGTGGCGGAAGTTCGCCATGCCTTCAGCAAAAACGGTGGCAACATGGGGACCGAGGGCTCGGTGTCGTTCCAGTTCAGGCACTGCGGACAACTGGTGTTTGCGCCTGGCACCAATGAAGACAAGCTGATGGAGTCCGCCCTGGAGTCGGGTGCTGACGATGTGATCACCGGGGACGATGGTGCCATCGAAGTGCTTACCGCTTACCCCCAGTTTGAGTCGGTCAAGAATGCGCTGGAGAAGGCCGGCTTCAAGCCCGACCTGGCAGAGATCACCATGCGGGCGGAAAACATGGTTGAACTGGCCGGTGACGATGCCGTGCGCATGCAACGGCTGCTGGACGTGCTGGAAGACCTGGACGACGTGCAGGAAGTTTTTCACAATGCCAATATCGAAAATTCGGTCGCATGAAAGCATTTGAATGAAAGTATCCCTGTGAAAGTACTTGTGGTGGGCGGCGGTGGCCGGGAGCACGCGCTGGCCTGGAAGCTGGCGCAATCGCCCAAAGTGCAGAGGGTGTATGTCGCACCGGGCAATGGCGGAACGGCGCTGGATTCGCGTCTTGCGAATGTCAATATCACCGATGTGGCCGAGCTGCGGGCCTGGGCGATGGCTGAGAAAATCGCCGTCACCGTGGTCGGACCGGAAGGTCCGCTGGCTGAGGGCATCGTTGATGAGTTTCGCCAGCATGGATTGCGCGTGTTCGGCCCGACCAAGGCAGCCGCGCAACTGGAGAGTTCCAAGGCGTTTTCCAAGGCTTTCATGCAGCGCCATGGCATTCCGACAGCGGCGTTTGCAACCTTCACCGATGCCGTCGCCGCGCATGCCTATGTTGACCAGATGGGTGCACCGATCGTGGTCAAGGCAGACGGCTTGGCGGCCGGCAAAGGCGTGGTGGTCGCGATGACCCTGGCCGAAGCGCACGCGGCAATTGATTTCATGCTGCAAGACCGTCTGGCGGGCGTGGCGCACAGCGCTGGCGTCGATGGAAACGCCGTGCCGCGGGTGGTGATTGAAGAGTTTTTGCAAGGGGAAGAAGCCAGCTTCATTGTGATGGCAGACGGTAAAAATGTGCTGACGCTGGCGACCAGCCAGGACCACAAGCGCTTGCTGAACGACGATCAGGGACCCAACACGGGCGGCATGGGTGCCTATTCGCCGGCACCCGTGGTGACGCCCGAGGTGCATGCCCGCGCCATGCGTGAAGTCATTCTTCCGACCCTCAAGGGCATGGAAAAAGATGGCATTCCTTACACCGGCTTTCTGTATGCCGGACTGATGATTGACGCCCAGGGCCATCCCAAAACGCTGGAGTTCAACTGCCGATTGGGTGACCCCGAAGCGCAGCCCATCATGATTCGGCTCAAGACCGACCTGCTGGATGTTCTGATGGCCGCCACCGAGCCGGGCGGGCACGGCCAGCTTGACAAAATTGAGCTTGAATGGGACCGCCGCACTGCCATGGGCGTGGTGATCGCGGCGGGCGGCTACCCAGCCAGTCCGCGCCGTGGCGACGCTGTGACGGGTTTGCCCAAGGAAGCCGCCGATGCTGTGGTATTTCATGCCGGAACAATGAAGAATGGCAATGAGGTGCTTACGTGCGGCGGGCGGGTGCTGTGCGTCACTGTGCTGGCTGACAACGTCAAACTTGCACAGCAGCGCGCCTACGAAGTCACGGCGGGTATTCGTTTTGACGGCATGCAGTACCGCACCGACATCGGGCACCGCGCCGTCAAGCGCTCACACGGATGACGGGTTCTGGATTCAAGGCACCGCCGACCCTATCGAGGGCAGACAACGTTCGACCGTATCTGCTGGGTTTGCAGGACCGCATCACATCCGCCATCGCGGTGATTGATGGCGGCGAGTTTCTGGTGGATGCCTGGGCCAAGGCACCTGGTGAAACGCTGCAGGGCAACGGCATCACGAAAATCCTTGAGGGCGGTGCGGTGTTCGAGCGCGCCGGTTGCGGTTTTTCCCAAGTGCAGGGGCCGCGGTTGCCGCCGTCAGCCACCCAGCACCGCCCCGAGCTGGCCGGCGCGCCGTTTGAAGCGGTGGGTGTGTCCCTGGTGTTTCACCCGCGCAACCCGTTTGTGCCCACGGTACACATGAACCTGCGCATGCTCAGTGCAAAAGCCGAAAATGGGACCGAAGTCTGTTGGTTCGGTGGTGGCATGGATTTGACGCCTTACTACGGATTTGACGACGACGCCGTTCACTTTCACGCGACCTGCAAATCAGCCCTGGCGCCGTTTGGCGACGACAAATACCCGCGCTTCAAAACCTGGTGTGACAGCTATTTCAACCTGAAACACCGCCAGGAGCAGCGCGGCATTGGTGGCGTATTTTTTGACGATTTTTCTGAACTCGGCTTTGACGGCAGCCGCAAGATGATGCAAGCCGTGGGCGATGCTTTTTTGAGCGCTTACTTGCCCATCGTTGAGCGCCGCAAAGGAACCGTCTATGGGCAGCGGGAGCGCGATTTTCAGTTGTACCGGCGCGGACGGTATGTTGAATTCAACCTGGTTTGGGACCGGGGCACGCACTTTGGCCTGCAGTCGGGCGGGCGCACTGAGTCCATCCTGATGTCCATGCCGCCCATGGCAAGCTGGGCCTACCAGCAGCGGCCTGAACCTGGGACGCGTGAAGACGAGCTCTACACCCGTTTCCTGATTCCGAGGGACTGGGTCTGATGACCGCTGGACCGCGGATCGGCATCTTTGGCGGTGCGTTTGATCCGCCGCACATCGCTCACATTGCACTGGTGCAACAGGCGATTGACCAATTGGCGCTGGATCAGCTTCGGGTGGTCCCCACGGGCGAGGCCTGGCACAAGGCCCGGCCGTTGAGCGCAGCGCATCATCGGCTTGCCATGGCCAGCCTTGCGTTTGCAGATTTGCCAAAGGTGGTGGTGGACGACCGGGAAACCCGTCGCGCTGGACCAAGCTACACCATCGACACCTTGCGTGAAATCAAGGCACAAAATCCGTCGGCCGAGCTGTTTCTGGTGATTGGCGCGGATCAGGCCAGAAAGCTCACCACCTGGCACCTTTGGCAGGAGCTGGTGCAAGCTGCTACAATATGTGTAGCTGAGCGCGACAATTCAATCGAAAGTGGTGCCGCATTCCTTGCGCCAGAGGCGCTGAAATCGCGGTTTGTGGCGTTAAAAATGCCGCTAAGCCCTGTCAGCGCCACCGCACTGCGAGCACAGGTTGCCCTTGGGCAGGTTGTTTCCACGCTGGTCGGCGAGTCCGTTGCGCGTTATATTGCGCAACATCACCTTTATTCCAATCATTGATGACTACCCAAAACGTTGCCAAAAAAGACATTCAAAAACTCCAGCGTGCCATTGTGGACGGGCTGGAGGACGTCAAGGCCCAGGACATTCAGGTCTTTGACACCGAGCATTTGTCGGCATTGTTTGAGAGGGTCATTGTTGCGTCGGGCACTTCCAACCGCCAGACCAAGGCGCTGGCAGCCAGCGTGCGCGATGCCGTGCGTGAAGCCGGTTTCGCCAAGCCGCGCGTCGAAGGGGAGGCCAATGGCGAGTGGATCATTGTGGATTGCGGACAAGCCGTGGTTCACATCATGCAACCGAGCTTTCGGCAGTATTACCACCTGGAAGAGCTTTGGGGCGAAAAGCCGGTGCGCTTGAAGTTTGGCGCGGCCAAGCCTGAAACCAAAGAGCCGCTTGAATCGGCCAAACCTTCCAAAGCGGCAAGTGGTGCGGCCAAGCCGGTTGGGGACCTGAAGCGTTCCAACGCGGCCAAAAAAGGCGTGGCAGAAGCCTTCCCGTCCAAGGCCCAAGTGAGAAAATCGCTGGCAGCGAAGACGGCAGCGGCCAAGTCACCCTCCAAAGCGGTCAAAAAAGCGCCTGGCAGTGCGGCTGCAAGAGCGCCCGCCCAGCCGGTGCGCCGAACCCCCGTGAAGTCGGCGCCAATTTCGAAGGTCACTGTCACGAAGGTCACCGTCAACGCGCCGGTCAAAGCAGCGGCCAAAAAGCCGATGGTGAAGCCTTCGGTCAGGACAACCGCAAAGGCGCCAGCACAGACGCCTGTCAAGGCGTCTGTGAAGGCGCCAGCCAAAAAAGCACCTGCCAGGAAGACAACCGCTTCCAGAAACTGAGCTTGCAGCCGTGAAGCTGTTGATTGTGGCCGTCGGCTTGCGGGTGCCCGGCTGGGCACAAACCGCTTGGGACGATTACGCCAAGCGCTTCCCAGCGGAGCTTAAAGTCGAGCTCAAAGCCGTCAAGACCGAGCCACGCGCCTCGAAAACACTCGAAACGCTGTTTGCCGCCGAGCGGGCACGTATTGAAGCTTCGATTCCCAAGGGTTGCCGAATTGTGGCACTGGACGAACGCGGCGCGGCGCTGACGACCTCTGCGCTGGCGCAAAAGCTCAAGACCTGGCAGCTGGAAAGTGACGATGTGGCATTGGTCATTGGTGGCCCGGACGGGCTGGACCCGGCATTCAAACTGGCGGCCCATGAGCGCATCCGGCTGTCTGACCTGACCCTTCCCCATGCCTTCGCCAGAGTGCTGCTGATCGAACAGTTGTACCGCGCCTGGTCGATCAATGCCAACCACCCCTACCACCGGGAATGATGCCAAGTTTTATCTACCTTGCGTCTCAAAGCCCGCGTCGGCGCCAGTTGTTGGAGCAGCTTGGTGTGCGCTACGAGCTGCTGTTGCCCGGCCCTGACGAAGACGCCGAATCGATTGAGGCGGTGTTGCCCAACGAGGCACCGGCGCGCTACGTCAGGCGGGTCACGGCCCTGAAGCTTGATGCGGCCCTGTTTCGGCGTAAACGCCGGGGTTTGGCGGCGGCCCCGATTCTTTGTTCGGACACCACAGTGGCGTTAGGGCGCGCAATATTCGGCAAACCCTTGAGTGACGCCGATGCAGGGCGCATGCTTGGCGAGCTGGCTGGCAAGACGCACCGTGTGCTGACGGCTGTGGCGGTTGGCACAGACCGCAAGCGCGTGCTGGGCTTCAGCGAATCGCGTGTGACGTTTGCGCCACTAAGCCAGACGCAGATCCGGACTTATGTCGCGTCGCAGGAGCCCTTTGGCAAGGCCGGTGCCTATGCGGTGCAGGGCAGGGCGGCGGCATTTGTCTCGCACATCAGCGGAAGCTACTCTGGCATCATGGGCTTGCCCCTGTTCGAGACTGTGCAATCGCTGCGGTCAATGGGCTTCAGGTTGTAAGTCTCATCAAAATCCAATGAGTGCCATGCAAGAAGACATTTTGATCAACTGGTCACCCCAGGAAACCCGTGTTGCCATCGTGGAAAACGGCGCCGTGCAGGAATTGCATGTTGAACGCTCACTTGAGCGGGGCATCGTCGGCAACGTCTATCTGGGAAAAGTGGCCCGCGTGTTGCCGGGCATGCAGTCTGCTTTCATCGATATCGGGCTGGAGCGTGCTGCCTTCCTTCATGTGGCCGATGTGTGGCACCGTTCGCCGGATGGCGAAATGCCCGCAGTCGCCCGCAGCGCGCAGGTGTTGGTGCCGATTGAGAAGCAGGTGTTTGAGGGTCAGGCGCTGACGGTGCAGGTGATCAAGGACCCGATTGGCACCAAGGGCGCGCGGCTGTCAACGCAAATCAGCATTGCGGGCAGGCTGCTGGTGTTTTTGCCGCAGGACGACCATGTCGGCGTGTCGCAGAAAATCCCGTCCGGTCAGCGCGATGATTTGCGCGCCCGGCTACAGGTCTTGACGCAGGCACAGGGCGGCGGGTTTATCCTGCGGACCAACGGTGAAGATGCCACGGATGAAGCGCTGTCGGAGGATATCCGCTACCTGCGCCAGGCTTGGGCGCGCATCAGGGATGCCGCGTTGCGCGAGCCGCCTGCGACGATGTTGCACCAGGACCTGAACCTGTTGCAGCGAGTGCTGCGCGACATGGTGGGCGAGGCGACTCAGACCATCCGCGTGGATTCGCGCGAGCAGTTCGAGGCGTTGATGAAATTTGGCCAGGAATTCATGCCCGCTGCCGCGCAAAAATTGCAGCACTACAAGGGCGAGCGGCCGATTTTTGACTTGTACGCGATTGACGAGGAAATCGCCAAGGCACTGGGGCGCCGGGTGGACCTGAAGTCGGGCGGCTATTTGATCGTGGACCAGACCGAGGCGCTGACCACGGTTGACGTGAACACCGGCGGTTTTGTCGGTGCGCGCAACTTCGACGACACCATTTTCAAGACCAACCTGGAAGCGGCACAGGCGATTGCCCGCCAGCTGCGTCTGCGCAATCTGGGCGGCATCATCATTGCCGATTTCATTGACATGGTGCGCGAAGACCACCGCAGCGCGGTGTTGGCAGAGTTCAAAAAGCAGTTGCAGCGTGACCGCGTCAAGACGATGGCAGGCGGGTTTTCGCAACTGGGGCTGGTCGAGATGACCCGCAAGCGCACGCGCGAGTCGCTGGCGCACATGCTGTGCGAGCCCTGCGCCGCCTGCGAGGGGCGTGGCAATGTGAAGACCGCACGCAGCGTCACCTACGACATCTTCCGCGAAATCCTGCGCGAGGCCCGGCAGTTCAACCCGCGCGAATTCCGCGTGGTGGCGTCGCCCAAGGTGATTGAGCTGTTTCTGGACGAAGAAAGCCAGCATTTGGCGTCGCTGAGCGATTTCATTGGCAAACCGGTGTCTCTGCAAAGTGAAGCCGCCATGGGGCAGGCGCAGTACGATATCGTGTTGCTTTGATGCGGCCTTATGGTTGCCTTGACGTGAATGGCACTTACGGTATCTGACCCCAGGCTAAACAAGCGCTCGCTGGAAAAGCGGCTCAGTTTGTAATGCTTAAGATGATTCTCTTTGCTTTGAATAATTTTTGATTCCCATTTAAGCGGGGCGTATGCCGACCTGATCCTGCACGTTTTGACCCAGCGCTGTTGGTGCTTTGCGTGCTTTTCAAACGAGAAACCGGGGAGCGGTGATCTGGAGCCAATGATCCTTGGGTACTTGCGTTTTAACCCCAATTATTTCTCAGCCACCGTAAAATCCGATCGTCATGCAGCACCGTCACCTCAATCACCAGCAATTCACGCTCGCCGCCATCGACGACGTGATCTGCCGGGGCGGCTGGGAGGACTGGACTGCTCTGCGCCAAGCTGCGCTCAGTGACAGGGAAACGCTTGGCAAAATCGACAGGGTCTGTCGTCCCCATATCACTGATGCCTATGCCCAGCGCTATCAGTTTTGGCATCACTATGTTCAAACCCACCGCCCGGAACCCACCCCTGCCTGAGTGGGAGCAGGTCTTGTCCGCAGCAGCCCACCTGCAACGCATATTGCCCGACGCGGTCTTGGTCGGCGGCACCGCGTCAGCCATGCACGCGCACCACCGCTTCTCTCGCGACGCCGACCATGTGCTGACCGATCTGCGCAGTCGTTTTGATGCGGTGTTGGCAGAGCTGGAGTCTGTAGCAGGCTGGAAAACCGCCCGTGTGCAACGCCCGGTACAAATCCTGGGCAGCCTCGACGGAATTGAGACCGGCATACGCCAGCTGATCCGCGAAGCGCCACTGGAAACCATCGTCGTAGAGCACCTGGGCGCGTCCATCACCGTACCCACCGCAGCCGAAATTTTGCGCATCAAAGGCGTACTGATCCTGAAACGCAACGCCACGCGCGACTACCTTGACTTTATTGCCCTGGCTCACCATTTGGGCGACGCAGCGATGTCTGCGGCCTTGCATTCATTCGATGAACTCTACGCACAGGCCAACGGCCAGTCAGCACTACAACAACTGCAGGTGCAGCTTGCGTCACCCCTGCCCTACGACCTGGACGACATGCTGCCGAACCTGGCCGAGTACAAAAATTTAGACCCAAGATGGCACCGATGGAGCGCCGTCACGGCAGCATGCGTAACGGCTGCCATGGTAATTTTTGACCATGCAAGCTTGAGCGCAACCAGGCCAGACACCCCAAAGCCCAATCACTGACCGGCACGCACCAACAGCACATAGCCGGAGAGACTGCGGTAGTCACCGCCGACGCAGCCCGTGTAGAAATCAACGTACCACGCGCCGCTGGCGCCCATGCTGCGTAGCGCCTTGCAAAATCCCCATGTTTTCCCTATACTTTCCGTATGACTACTGAAGCCCTTTCGGTTGCTTTTCGTGCCGACTCCATCACCACCGCCAGCAAAGCCACGCTACAGCGCATGGCCAAGACCTTGGGGTTTTCGCAAAATCAAACCGTCCTCTACGCCTTGGCGCGCCTGCGTGACGATCTGCAATCTGCCCAGGTCACAGCGCCCACCCCGGCCACCGAAAACGGCTCCACCCCCAGCTATCCACCGCTGACCACTGCGCAGCATCAAATTATTCGCCAGCATGCCCCTAAGCGCCGCGCCAAGCCGGTGCGCAGCAGTAGCATCACAGACCTGCTGTGACGCACGTCCACTCCGCGTGGTACGCGCCACCCAACCGGGCGACATTGTTCAGTGCTGGTTTCCGCAAGACAAATTTGCCGCACCCGGGCCTAAAAGCCGTCCCGCTTTAGTCATGCGCGTAGAAGAGTTTGACGTTGCTGGGCAGATGCAAGCCGATGTCACGATTGCCTACGGCACCTCCACCATAGCGCCTGTACGGGCTGGGCAATTTGTACTGCCGTGTCTGCACGCCGTAGCTGGCCTGGCGCATGACACCAAGTTTGACTTTACCAACCAATGCGCCTTGCCGTTTAACAGCACCTGGTTTTGCGCACCACCCGGCCAAGCCGCTACGGCACCACCCCGACGCGGGCGGCTACCACTCGAACTACCAGAGATCAAAAAAGCCTTTATCGCAGCGCACAACGCGGCCACCTCCCCGGTTAACCTCCCCAAACCCCAGCCAAGCCTGGCGAGGCCCGTGCGAAAAACGAAGAATTAATACTTTTCAACTTATGCGGGTGTATATGGTCGGAACGGTCCGGCACTGGCTTTGGACTGCGGTCTTGATTAAATCAGCACGGCCTTTTTCCACCTCACCACACACAGCCTCTTCATCGCCACGCGTAGCCAGTTGTTTGGAGTGCAGCACCTAAGGAAGCTCTGCATAACTCCTCACGGTTCGTGATAGGTCGGCCTCGGGCGGTCTGCGGCGTTGGCTTTTTTGCAAATATTCTCGATATTTGCTGCAAAAACCGCCTTGCATCCCATCCCGATCCGGGCCTACACGATTCCGCGATGAGTTATGCAGAGCTTCCCTAACGCTTGTGAATAATCAAATTAATCTCTTGCGCAAACTTGGCCGTGTCCAAGTAAATGCGCCCAGCTTGCGAAAAGTTTGAAACGCTCACGCGCTTTGCTGGTTCAGGCGGGCTATCCGCAAGGCTTGGACATCACCCTGGATTGCCCCAACAACCGTTATTTAAACGATGAGGCGCTATGCGTAGCCATTGCCAGCATGCTGGCCAGGGTGAACATCAAGGTGCGAGTCAATGCCATGCCGCGTGCGCTGTTTTTTGCCAAACTGGAGAAGCTTGACACCAGCTTCTACCTGCTGGGATGGGGTGGCGCAGAGACCGATGCCCAGCCAACAATGGACCCATTAATGCATTCATATGACGCTGCAACTGGCAAAGGTGACAACAACTATGGGCGATTTAGCGACCCGCAGCTCGATGCCCTGATAGACGCTGCCGCCGTAGAGGTCACCCCCGCTAAACGAAAAAACCTGGTGCGCCAGGCGCTGCTGCTGCACCAAAGCCAGCTATATCACTTAGTGCTGCATAGACAAATGCTCACTTGGGCTATGCGGCGCAGGGTGGATGCGCAGCCTGCGGCCAACAACCATTTACGCAGTTGGCTGGTGCGGGTGAGGCCGGATGGTCGACCCGCCACAACGCAAACCGGTACTGCACAATAAACCGCAGGGGTTCCGGCCATTTCCCGCATGGGCTATACGCCGCCCATCATTGCAACGCCCGAGGTACTCCTGGAGGAATTGTCATGACCGTCAACCATAGCCTGGAATTAATTGGAATTAATTGGTGGAATTAATTGGTGGAATTAATTGGGGAATTAATTGAGGTCAGGAATTAATTGGGGTCAGACTCACTACTGTCCGGAGATTTCCCCAAACAGACTGAATTGAGATTCGCAACGCGTTGCGAGGTCGTCTTCACCCAGGTTGTTAAAGATGTCTTGCAGCGGCGTCGATTCAAAGAGGTGCAGGCTCAAGACCTGCAGTAT
>JANOMD010000007.1:0-1602 GCA_031420135.1 Rhodoferax sp.
CGACTTTATTGTGCTGGACCTGAACCGCAATCTGGATGACCTGACCATCAAGGCGCTGGACCGGGCGCACAACATTTTTCTGATCGTGCAGGCCATGCTGCCTTTTGTGCGCAATGCCAAACAGATGATGAGCCTGTTTCAATCCCTCGGATATTCGCATGACAAGGTTGAGTTGATTCTCAACCGCCACCTGAAAAATTCCGAGATCGGCCTGGACGACCTGCGCGCCACATTGGGCCTGAGCCGCATCCGCGTCATCCCCAACAGTTTCAGCGATGTGGCCAGAGCCATCAACCAGGGGCGGCCACTGGTGGTGGTGGCCAAGTCGAACCCGGTGTTGAAGGCGATCAATGAACTGGCGGAGTCGCTGCTGCCAAAAGTTGAGCCGGCGCAGAGCGGGCTCTTCAAACGCCTTATGAAAAATTCACAATTTTGACCGGCCACGCTGATCTGCAAAAGACTTCAAAAGGATTTCATTATGGGACTTCGAGACCTACGCGATTTGCTGACCAGCAAGCGGGAAGAAAAAAGGCAGGAGGTGTTGCCGCAGGTCAATGCGCCGCTGCAGCCCGCCATTGCGCCACCCGTGCAGTCGGCGGTGGTGGAGGCCTATATCAAGCTCAAGAACAAGCTGCACATGCAGATTCTGGAGAAGGTGGACCTGGCCTCGCTGGAGTCGATGTCGGACGCCCGTCTGCGCCAGGAAATTGGCACCCTGGTGGGTCTGTTGCTCACCGAAAACCCGGCACCCATCAACGACCTGGAGCGCCGCACGCTAGTGCGCGACATCCAGAATGAAATGCTGGGCTTGGGGCCGCTGGAGCTTTTGATGGCCGACCCATCGGTGTCAGACATTCTGGTCAACAGCTACAACCAGATCTATGTAGAGCGCCGCGGCAAACTGGAGCTGACCAGCGTTTCGTTCACCGACGACAAACACCTGATGCGCATCATCGACAAGATTGTCTCCAGGGTGGGGCGGCGTATTGACGAGTCGAGCCCGATGGTCGACGCGCGCCTGCCCGACGGCTCACGCGTCAACGCCATCATTCCACCGATTGCGCTGGACGGCCCGATGGTGTCGATCCGCCGCTTTGCCATCATTCCCCTGAAGATGACCGACTTGGTGCATCAATACAAGTCGCTCACGCCCAACATGGCGATGATGTTGGAGGGTTTAGCTAGGTCCAAAACCAACATCCTGATTTCGGGCGGAACCGGTTCGGGCAAGACCTCGCTGCTGAATATTCTTTCGGGTTTCATCCCGGAAACGGAGCGTATCGTCACCATTGAAGATGCAGCCGAACTGCAATTGCAGCAGCCGCACGTGGTGCGGCTAGAAACCCGACCGGCCAACATTGAAGGCAGTGGTGAAGTCAACCAGCGCGCCCTGGTGCGCAACGCGCTGCGCATGCGGCCGGACCGCATTGTGATTGGCGAGGTACGCGGCGCCGAGGCGGTGGACATGATGCAGGCCATGAACACCGGCCACGAAGGCTCCATGACCACCATCCATGCCAACACCCCACGCGACGCGGTGGCCCGCCTGGAAAACATGGTGAGCATGGCCGGCCTCAACCTGCCGCACAAGGCCAGCCGGCA
>JANOMD010000008.1:0-5750 GCA_031420135.1 Rhodoferax sp.
TTCTTGTCCAGGATGACCTGGTCCATCTTGTCGTCGGCCTTGAACACAACTTCGGTGCCGAAGTTGGCGATCAGGCTCTTGAGCTTCATGCGCACCGTGGCAGAGTTGCGGCCACCGCGGCTGTATTCGGTTTTGAGGACGACCATCGGGTCTTTGCCATGCATGATGACGTTGCCGGCACGGATTTCTTGAGCTATTTTCATGTCTGTTTTTCAGTGTTGGCCAAAAATTCGGGTCAGTGGCGCATTGGGGACGCTCCGCCTTGGGCCGAACGTTCAGGAATTTGCGGCACTTGGATGAGCTGCGGCAAAGCCCATGATTTTACCGTTTTTTAGTGGCGAACTTGACCAGTTGCAAGGTCAGGCTGTCTTGAACCAGTAAACGCGTCTTCGTCAAAGTTGCCGACTCTGCCCAATTTGCGAGCTCTGGCATGGGTAAACCAGCGTTTTCGAGGCCGTTCCAGATGCGGTGAAAACGGCGAAGTGACGGCGGCGCATTGGTTTCCTCAAGAAATGCCGTCAGCTTGGCGTGGTGGGCGTTGTCATGCTGTGGGTAGATTTGCCACACAAACGGCTTGCCGGCCCAAATTGCGCGCACCAGCGAATCTTCTCCGCGCACGAAGTTCAGATCACACGCCCAAAGTAGTTCGTCGAACCCGGTTTGCGTCAATGCCCGCAGAAAGTTTATCGTGAGGCAATGGCGGTGGTTCCAATCGGGTTGCAAGGCATCGAATTGATTGATTGCGGTTGAAACCGCGCTGGCCGCACGGCCCGACGTCACCAGCAGCCGGGTGGGCGTGGCGTCTTCTGCCAGGGTTTGAAGCAGGTTGATGAGTGCAGGTGGCTCGTAACAGAACAGCGAGATCAGGCGCTCACCATGAAACGCAATGCCGTGTTGCGCCAACCAATGACCGCGATCAAATGATGCTTGCCGGGCCGCAAGACCGTGTTCACGCAGCAGCCCACCCGTTGCGGCCTGAAAACCCGGGTAGTAGAAGTGCTTTGTCAGCCCTTTGCCAGGGCAGCTCATGACGGGCGAGGGCAAGCCGTGGCTGCGGGCCGCAAACGGCTCGGCCGACAGGTACTCCAGGTTGATCCAAACCGGCGCCTGGCCATTCGCCTGCCAGCGTTGCACATGGCTTTCGACGACTTCAGGCGGTATGTCGCAACCAAAGGTTTCGATCAAAACGTCGCCGGGTGTCAGGCCGTAGCCCGCAATGGGCGCTGTCCAGGACAACACCGTAACGCCTTCGCAACCGTCGGGTGCCATCCACGCCAGTGCGCTGGCGTCGTCCACCCACAGCCGGACCCGTTCGCCGCGCGAGGCCAAGTCGGCGCTCAAACGCCAGCAGACACCAATGTCGCCATAGTTGTCGACGATTTTGCAGAAGATGTCCCAAAGCATGGGCGGGTTCCGGGGGTTAGGGTGCGGTGAAGGTCTGAATTGTCCACAATACGGACCTATGTCTGAATCTCTTGATTTCGCTGCAGGCCACCCCGAGCAACTGCTCAGCGATGTGGCGGGCCTGCCCTCGTTGCCCGGCGTGTACCGTTACTTTGATGCAGACGGCCAGGTGCTTTACGTCGGCAAGGCCATCAGCCTGAAAAAGCGCGTTACGACTTACTTTCAGAAAAACCATGGCGGCACGCGCATTGGGCACATGGTGAGCAAGATTGTGCGGATGGAGACGACGGTGGTGCGCTCTGAAGCCGAGGCGCTGCTGCTTGAGAACAACCTGATCAAGACCCTGAACCCCAAGTACAACATCCTGTTCAGGGACGACAAGAGCTACCCGTATCTGAAGATTTCCGGTTTTGCCGGTCAAAAATCGACGCATAAGGGCGTGCTGCCGTCGGCGCTCGATCCGAAATCTGCGGCGACGTTTCCCCGCGTGTCCTATTTCCGGGGTGCCATCGAGAAAAAGCACCAGTACTTTGGTCCCTACCCAAGCGCCTGGGCCGTGAAAGAGGCGATTTTGCTGATGCAAAAGGTGTTTCGCCTGCGCACCTGCGAAGACCCGGTGTTCAGCAATCGCACTCGGCCGTGTTTGCTGTACCAGATCAAACGCTGCTCGGCTCCGTGCGTTGGGCATATCAACGCCGAAGACTATGCGATGGATTTGATCAACGCTGAAAAATTTTTGAAAGGCGACTCCAAACAGGTGATGTCGGCGCTGGAGGCGCGGATGATGGCACATTCAGACCGGCTGGAGTTTGAGCAGGCCGCTGAGCTGCGCAACCAATGCGCCGCGTTGTCCAACGTGCTGCACCAGCAATCCGTCGATAACGTGGCGGACCGTGACGTGGACATCCTGGCGGTGAAAGTGCAGGGCGGTCGCGCCTGTGTGAATTTGGCAATGGTGCGTGGCGGGCGACACTTGGGCGACCGGCCGTATTTCCCCGCCCATGTGGAGGACGCTTCGGGCGTTTACCTGGAGGATGCGTCCGGGGCAGACGCTCAGAGCGACACGCCCGTGCCAACCACCAAGCCGGTTGAACAGCTAGTGCTGGAAGCCTTCGTGGCGCAGCATTATTTGCAAGTGGCGGTGCCGCCATCGCTGGTGACTAGTGAACCCGTCAGCAAGATCTTGATCGAGGCGCTGACGCTTCAATCCGGCGTGAAAGTCAGCGCCGTGCACCAGCCGCGCGAGCAGCGGCGCATCTGGCTGGAGATGGCGCAGACCAATGCCAATCTGCAGTTGGCGCGCCTGCTGTCGGAAGAAGGTTCGCAGCAGGCCCGCACCCGCGCGCTAGCCGATGCGCTTGACCTGGCGCCAGACGATCTGGCTGAATTGCGGGTCGAATGTTTTGACATCTCCCACACGGCGGGCGAGAGCACGCAGGCGTCATGCGTTGTGTTTCAGGGCCACAAAATGCAGAACGCCCAGTACCGGCGCTACAACATCAACGACATCACGCCCGGCGATGACTACGCGGCCATGCGTCAAGTGCTGATGCGACGCTACGGCAAATTGTCAGAGGCGTTGAAGGAAGCCAAAACCACCGGACAACTGTCGCCCGGCACCGACCGGTTGCCCGATCTGGTACTGGTAGACGGCGGCAAAGGCCAGGTCAGTCAGGCCCGGGAAGTGTTTGAAGAATTGGGGCTTGACCTGGCTTTGATCGTGGGCGTTGAAAAAGGCGAGGGGCGCAAAGTGGGCCTGGAGGAACTGGTGTTTGCCGATGGCCGCGAGAAGGTCTATCTGGGCAAGGATTCCGCTGCGTTGATGCTGGTGGCGCAGATTCGGGACGAGGCGCACCGCTTCGCCATCACCGGCATGCGGGCCGCGCGTGCCAGGGTGCGCACGGGCGGCAGCAAGCTCGAAGACATTCCCGGAGTTGGCCCCAAGCGGCGCGCCAAATTGCTGCAACGCTTTGGCGGCGTGCGCGGCGTGGCGCTGGCTGGCGCTGAAGACATTGCCCAGGTGGAGGGCATCTCGCGCGAGCTGGCGGACGAGATCTACCGGGCGTTGCACTGACGTATTGGCTTGGTGAATGTTGACAAGTGCTATATAAAAAATAGCAAACTTTGTATATAATACTAGAGCTATAGGCCTATTTGATTGGTTTATTGGAAAAATGCCGATGTTTTTCGATAAAAATTAACCTGCAGGTTAATTTTTGGCCGAATAACAATGTCAATTTCAACGTCTCGGGTGCGCCGTTTTTTTTCGGGCTGGCAATCCGCCCCGTCGTCGCCGGCACGCCAATGGCCGGGCAATCGGGTCATGCCACAATCTGAGCATGTTTCTGACCATTCCCACCATCATGACCTGGACGCGCATCGTCGCCATTCCATTGATTGTGGGCGTGTTTTACCTGCCGCTGGACCCCACTACCCGCAACCTCGTGGCCACCGTCATGTTTGTGGTGTTTGCCTGGACCGACTGGCTCGATGGCTATCTTGCCCGCAAGCTTAATCAGTCCTCGTCCTTCGGTGCCTTTCTGGACCCGGTGGCCGACAAGTTTCTGGTCTGTGCCTGTGTTCTGGTGCTGGTGCATCTGCAACGGGCGGACGTGTTTGTGGCCCTGATCATCATTGGCCGTGAGATTGCCATTTCAGCGCTGCGCGAGTGGATGGCGCAAATTGGCGCGTCTAAAAGCGTCGCCGTTCACATGATCGGAAAGCTCAAAACCGTAGCCCAAATGGTGGCCATTCCGTTCCTGTTGTTTGATGGCAAGCTGTTCGGCCTGGTCGATACGCGCCTGTGGGGCACGTGGCTGATCTGGGTCGCGGCGGTGCTGACCGTCTGGTCGATGGTTTACTACCTGCAGAAGGCGCTGCCGGAAATCAGGGCTCGCGTCAAAACGTGAGCACCGGGCTGGCCAAGGTGCAAGTCCAATCGTGGACACGGGCCATGCCGGTGGTTTTTGTGCTGATCTGGAGCACGGGCTTCATCGTGGCGCGCTATGGCATGCCATTTTCGCCGCCGATGAAGTTTCTCTCAGTGCGTTTTGTGCTCTCCATCCTGTGCTTTTTACCCTGGATCGTGCTTGCCAAGGTTCCGTGGCCGCAAAGCCGCATGCAATGGCTGCACCTGGCAGTCACGGGCGTTTTGATGCATGGTTGTTACCTGGGCGGCGTGTGGGCGGCTGTCAAGGCCGGCATGGGGTCGGGTTT
Organism: Rhodoferax sp.; assembly: GCA_031420135.1. Lineage (GTDB taxonomy): Bacteria > Pseudomonadota > Gammaproteobacteria > Burkholderiales > Burkholderiaceae_C > JANYCG01. Next base: position 4,621 of record JANOMD010000008.1, read on the forward strand.
GACCGCGCTGATTGTGGGGTTGCAGCCGGTGTTGACCGCGCTCTGGCTGTCCTCGATGGCAAGGGAAAACCGGCTCGAAAACAGCCAGGTATCGGCTCGCCAATGGGCCGGTCTAACCCTGGGGCTGGTCGGACTGGTGATGGTCGTCTCGCGCAAGTTTGGCGCTGGCGGTGAAGCGCATTGGCAGAGTATGGCGCTGGCGATTGGCGCGCTGCTGGGCATCACCGTCGGCACTTTGTACCAGAAGCGCTTCGTTGGCCCATGCGATGTGCGCACTGCCAACGTGGTCCAACTGGGAGCTGCGCTGGCAGTGACCTTGCCCTTGACCCTGCTGGAGGCTGCGCCTGTGCAGTGGAATCCGCAATTGATGGGTGCCATGGCGTGGTCTGTTTTGGCATTGACCTTGGGCGGCAGCTCATTGCTTTACCTGCTGATTCAACGCGGTGCGGCAGCCTCCGTCACCAGTTTGATGTACCTGGTGCCACCCGTCACGGCCCTGCTGGCCTGGCTGCTGTTTTCCGAACCGGTCACGCTGCTAACCATGCTTGGCACGGTCGTCACTGCCGTGGGCGTGAGTTTGGTCGTGCGTTCGGCACCGTCGTCGCGCCAGACCGGGAAGGTCTGAATACCATGCTGCCTCAATTTTCGACCTTCTGCATCGAACGTGACGGGGTAGCGCTGCACGGGCGCTCAAAAATATCGGTGAACGGGCAGGGCGCACCGATGGACCTGCGCGGCTACGGTGATTCTGGTCGCCCGGCAGCGTTCGCACCGGAGGCTTTGACTGAATACGAGTGTTGCGCGAAAATTGTCGGCAGCGGGCGTTTGCAGAAGAGGATCCGGCCGCCCTGCTGGACGAAGCGTTTCAATTTTTCAGGAGTTAATCAGATGAGTACACAGAAGACCCGGCACAGAATCGCAGTCGTTGCCGGCGACGGTATCGGCAAGGAAGTCATGCCCGAAGGCATACGCGTCATGGAAGCCGCTGCCAGCAAGTTTGGCATTGACCTGCAATTTGACCATTTCGATTTTTCGAGCTGGGACTACTTCGCGAAGCACGGCAAGATGATGCCCGACAACTGGAAAGAACTGGTAGGCGGTCATGACGCCATTTACTTTGGCGCAGTCGG
>JANOMD010000009.1:0-1813 GCA_031420135.1 Rhodoferax sp.
GAGATTCCTCAATGTGAACAGGGCTTAAGCATACTGCTCTTGAAAAGTCATAGAATCCGCTGCATCTGCTGACCAAGGCGCTTTTTGTGAGTTCTTTGCAAGCAGCCCTTGAAGGAGCATTTTCATGACTGACAACGTTCAAACCATTAACCCGGGCTACGGCTTGGGCACCTCAGCGCTGGAACGCAACAAAGTTCTGCGCAACACCTATTGGCTGCTCGCCTTGAGCCTGCTTCCCACTGTGCTGGGTGCCTGGCTCGGGGTTGCAACAGGCATTACTGCTGGCTTGTCCGGCGGCATCGGGCTTATGGTGTTTCTCGTTGGCGCCTTCGGCTTCATTTACGCGATTGAAAAGACCAAGAACTCGGCCGCTGGCGTACCGGTTTTGCTGGCGTTCACGTTTTTCATGGGCCTGATGCTGTCGCGCATGATTGCCATGGTGCTGGGCTTCAAAAACGGCTCGGAGTTGATCATGACCGCATTTGGCGGCACGGCGGGCGTGTTTTTCGTGATGGCTTCCTTAAGCAGCGTGATCAAGCGCAGCCTTGAAGGCATGGGCAAGTGGCTGTTCGTCGGCGCATTGGCGATCATGCTGGGCGGTATCATCAACGTGTTTGTCGGATCAACTGCGGGCATGATGGCGATTTCGGTGGCGGCGATTGGCGTTTTCAGCGCCTATATGCTGTATGACTTGAAGCGCATTGTGGATGGCGGCGAGACCAACTACATCAGCGCCACACTGGGCCTGTACCTGAGCATCATGAATGTGTTCCAAAGCCTGTTGGCCCTCTTGGGCATTGCCGGTGGCGAGCGCGATTGATCCGCATCGACCGTGTTGAATAAAAAGGCCTTTCGGGGCCTTTTTTTGTGGACTGAGATTGGTGAATTTGGCGCGAAGGAAGGCGACTTTGTACCTGGGGTGGCAGGAATCGCTACAAAACCTGGCGAGGCTTGTTGAACCAGAGAGTCCAAACTAACGGCGAAAGAGTCAAGCCCTGTGTCACCCCAAAAAATTACTCCCTGCCTGTGGTTCAACTTCAACGCCCAGGAGGCGGTGAACCATTATCTTGGCATTTTTAAAAACGCCAGAATTCTGGAAACCTCACACTACGGCGATGCCATGCCTGAACTCAAAGGCAAAATACTCACCATCCGCTTTGAACTGGAGGGCCAACAGCAGCAGGCATCGACAATTTGTTGGACCTGGATTTCCCATTCATGGGTTCCGACGACCCAGGTTTGGTTGATCCCCGCAGCCATGCTGGCGGCGATGCCCAGCGCATTGGCGGTGGCACCCGCGTTGAGTTCGAGCAGGCGACGGGTGGAATTCTGCAAGCGCCTCATGTTAAAGTGAACTCGCAATGAAATCAGAGTCAGACCGTTTAGTCGGTTGGAGTTAGCGTCTCAGCATTGCTGTGCCGATAGGTCGCAGCAAGTCACCCGTAATTGAATCAACCAACCCTTGGAGTTACCGAAAAAACCCATGCCAACCATTAAAGTGGATGCCCTCGTCATCGGTGCCGGATTTGCCGGAATGTACCAGTTGCTTTGTCTGCGCGACAAATTGAAGCTCGATGTTGCGGTGATTGAGCGCGGCGCGGAAGTCGGTGGCACTTGGTACTGGAACCGCTATCCCGGTGCGCGATGCGATTCGGAGAGCCATTCCTACCAATACTATTTCTCGGAAGAGCTGGCCAAAGAGTGGCAGTGGACTGAGCGATTTCCCGGGCATGCCGAGATTCGCCGTTACATGAATCATGTGGCCGACAAGTTCAACCTGCGAGAGAATATCCGCTTCAACACCGTGGTGACC
>JANOMD010000010.1:0-9408 GCA_031420135.1 Rhodoferax sp.
CTGAGCCTGGCCCAGCTTGATCAACAAGCTGGATTCGGTTGAGTCTTCGTCCAGCGCCGAGGCCAGGCCGGCCACGGTTGGCCGTTCGGCAATGAGGTACATCGGAACCCGCCGACCAATGAGCTTTTCAATGCCGGTCAACAGGCTGATGGCGGCCAGTGAATCACCACCCACATCAAAGAAGTTGTCGCTGATCGAGAGGTCAGGTTGTTTCAGGACATCACGCCAGAGCGTCAGCAACTGGTGTTCAAGCGGGTTGTTGGGCGGACGGCTGACTGCCGTCGCAGCCGCATATTCGGGAATCGGCAAGCCAGCGTAATCAACTTTCCCGGCGGTGCTTTCGGGCAATCGGCTGAGGATATTGATGCCACCAGGGATCATGTAGCCTGGCAGGCGTTGTCGCAGAATGCTCTGTATTTGCCCAGTGGATTGGCCGCGTTGGGACGTGACCCATGCGTGAAGCGCGGGCTTGCCATCGCGCTGAACCAGCTTTGCTGCGGCCTGGTCGATGCCGTCAATACGCAACAAGGCTGCTTCGATCTCACCCAATTCAATGCGATAGCCCCGTAGTTTAATTTGACGATCAAGCCGCCCGGTGAAGTTCAGGTTTCCCTGAAGGTCCAGCCAGCCCCGGTCACCTGTGCGGTAGATCCGTTGACCGGTCAGAAAAGGGTCAGGCATAAAAACGTCTTGAGTCAACTCCGGGCGGTTCATGTATCCCCGAGCGACCGCCGTGCCGCCAATATATATTTCTCCCGTCACACCAAAAGGCAACAAATGCTGGTTTGAATCAAGCACGTAAATCCGGGTGTCGTCGACCGGTTGACCAACCGGCAGAACCTCATCGAGCGGCCGTTTCACGCACTCCCACGCGGTTGCGAATATGGTGGTTTCTGTCGGGCCGTACACATTGAAGAGCCGAGCACGGGTTTCGCAAATGAACCGGTTCGCCAATTCGGGTGACAACACCTCGCCACCGCAACAGGCCACCCGAAGCCGCAACCCAGGCAGGTTGGCAGCTGCGTCAAGAAACCGGTTCAGTGTCGAAGGCACAAACGCCATGATGGTCACGCTGTGCTTCACAGCAAAGTCCGCAAGCGATTCGGGCAGAATGCGGCCGGGTGGTGGCAGGGCCACACTGGCACCGTGAATCAAAGGCAAACATAGCTCGATCAGTGCCGGGTCAAAAGTGATCTGGGTTGCTTGCGCAGTTCGGTCGTTTGCGCCAACCGCATAGGTCCGCGCGAGCCAAGCCAGGCGTCTGGATAGGGCTCCATGCTCAATCATCACGCCCTTGGGTCTTCCTGTCGATCCAGAGGTAAAAAGCACGTATGCCAAATCTAGCGCCGTTGGCGTGGCATTTTGCATGTGCAACGCGGTGCCAACTTGTACCAACGGCTCGTCAATCACGATATTGCAAGCGTGCAAGGGTGCCAGGCGCGCCCGATTGGCACGCTGAAAAACAAACACCACCGCAGCGCTTTCAGCGAGAATTTCGGCCATTCTGGCGACTGGGGAATCGGTGTCCAGTGGCAAAAAGGCGGCACCGGCCTTGGCAATCGCCAGTATCGCAATCACCATGTCGGCCGATCTCTCTATGGCGAAGGCGACGACGGTATTTCGCCGGACGCCAAGTAGCCTCAGACAACTTGCCAATTGTTCGGCGCGCGCATTCAGACCTGCGTAATCCAGGCTGGCCCCGTCCCAGACGAGGGCCGTCGCACGTGGGTTCAAATTCGCCTGCTTTTCAAAAAGAACAATGAATGGGGCGTCGGCCAAATTGGAGGTGACATTGGCGTGCAAGCCTTCAACCAGCGCAATCCGCTCTGCAGGCGAGGCTAGGGGGTAGTCTTCTATTTTTGCGTGTGGCGATGTGATTAACGCGTCCACCAGACCCCACAATCGTTCACCCAGTAATTCGGCCTGAATTTGCAAAAAATGGTCAGGGCTGACTTCCAGGATGAGTTCTACATCAGCGTCGTCATGAAATTCGCATACTGTGACACCCAGCGGATAGCGTGCAATGCCGGAAAAAAACTGGCGTGAACTGACCGAGCTTGCCGGTCCGAAATTGAGCTGGTAATCCTGCCGTTCAAACGACAGCAACAGATTGAAAAGGCCCTCTTGTCCAGTTCGAATCAGGTTCAGCGTGCGGCTCAACTCGCTCAATGGGTACCTTGAATGGCGCAACGCGCCACGCATTGACAGTCCAATGGCACCGATCAATTCAGAACCGGTCATGTCCGGTGCCATTTTGACTAGAATTGGCAAAACGCCAACAAACATGCCCGGCGTTTCCCGATAGCGCCGTCCGCTGCGGTTCAGGCTGGGAACGCCAACCACAACTTCCTGCCGATTGCAAACCCGCGCAAAGTACAGTGAAAGGGCGCCCAAAAAAATGTTAAACGGTGAGGCGCCATTCTGGGCCGCATAGTTGGTGAGCCGGTTGTAATCACGCCGGGTAATGCGCTTCACCACCAATGCTGCATTTGGCAGCACGTGTTGCGCCGGTTTCTGCCGTCTCTCGATCAACGGTTCAGGAAGTGCCGGAAATTGTTGAATCCAATACTCGGAATCCCGCTGGAATGTGGCAGATTCCTTGTAGCGGGTGGACTCCTCAATGTAAGCAAGATAGCCTGGACCCCTCTGCCTGCCCGGCTCTACTTTTGCCAGCAATGCGTTGTAAATCTCGCTCCACCGCTGTAGAACGCGGGAGGTTCCCCAGCCGTCCATGACCAGATGGTGGAATTGAATCAAGACGCCATTCAGGTCGGTGCCAGTCGTCAGCAGAAAAAACCGCCATGGAGGTTTTGTCCCTAACTCGAATGGTTTGCAGATGCTTTTTGTCCACCAATCCAGCATCATTTTTTCAGGGTCACCACCGACGGCGAGATCAACGATTTCAAGGGGTGCCTGCACGTGAGGAAGCAGCAATTGGCCTCCCCCTGGCAGTGGAACCAGTCGCAATGCCTCGTTTTCCGAAACCAGCCGATTCAGGGCAGTTCTGAATATTGACAAGTCAAAGTGACCGCGCAGAAAACCACCACCGCCAATATTGAGATGGGTGCTTTCTGGCCAGGCCCTTTGGTCCAGCCAGACTTCTTGCTGACTCAGCGACAGGCCAAAAGTCGTTCCAGGCCGTGTGTCCTGGCTGTCGGATGCAGGAACTCCTATTCCTACAGTTTCCATTTTTCGATTTGCTTCAAGGCGTACTGGTAACCCACTTCAGCGATCTCTTCGGCCCGACGGTAGGCCATCATGGCAAACTCTCTGACTGGCGGCTCCATATAAAGGTCGGCCTGGGCAATGGTGCGACCGCGCTGATTCAAGCCGCCAATGTACCCTGCACGGTAAAGTATGTCAGCAATTCCGGGCGAAGGGTGAGTTCTGGCGTGGAGAACCTCAATGATATTGGCGCGTAACCCAGCCTGGTCAGCCATTGGAAGATCGGATTCAGTCCCGCAGGAAGCGGGTCGCGTTGTCCATGTCCTCGTGGGTGGTTCCAGATTTCAGGGTGGCTACAAATTTGCGCCAGATCAGGTCGGGTTCGGCCATCTTGAACCCGTAGAAACCGGCGTCTTTTTTTGCACCTACTGCCAAGGCTCTCACCCGGGAAAGTTCTGCGGGTCCCAGCCGGATGATTGCATCGCCCCAAACCTGGGTGGTTACAGGGGTTTTGGAATGGGCAAGAAATCCGTGCAGGGAGCAATCAATCATGGTGAGTTCGTGGGTTTCCTGCTCACCCGCACGTTCCAGGTTGAAGACACCGCTGCACTTGAAGGAGTAGCGCTGAGACTGCCTTGCTGCGTCGGCGGCATCTTCTTCAGAGAATCCAATCGGCAGGTACTGGTGGTATGCGGGCAGATCGTAGATGGAATAAAGCAGCGCCTTTTCGCGATCACCCAAGCCATCAAACACCCGTGTACATTGGTTGAAGAAGTAGTCAAGCAATGGGGGCGTCATCACCGGATCGTTGGTGGTGTAAAAGCGCCGTCCGGGAACGACGATGTTGGGCAGCTTCAGTTTGGTGAAGTAGTGGTAAAGATTTTTGCGTTTGGTCTTGTGGTTGTAGGCCTTTTTTAGGACCATGCGCGCTTCCAAAAGATCCAGCGAAGCGCCGACAGCAGGTGCGCCGTTTGCAAAATCGTAGTTGTCGACCTGTGTTTCTGTCAGTCGTTGAAAGAACAGCAGTGACTCGTACATCTCGATGCGATTCGGATTGACTGCAATCACGAGGTGCCGCGTGTCGAAAAAGGTGGTGCAGTACTCGTACATGAACTTCATCAGCGGGAACAGGATTGCGCCCCCGGTCTTCCTGAACTTCGGATGCACTGCCAGCGCAGACACTTCGGCGATCTTGCCTCTCTTGGCTCGTACACCGCGCAAGTCAAATATTGCCTGTAGCGGAAAACCGAATACGCTTTCACGAATCAGCGAGATGGTTCCAACCACTTCGCCGTCGTACTTGGCACACAGAGTGGTGGTGGTCGGCAGTGCGTGATAGATCGTGACCCGCATGCCCGATGGCGCAGGCTGCATGAAACCGCTGCTGACGTAAGCATCGTGCAACAGCTTGAAGCAGGCCTCCAGCTCTTCTTTGGTTTCAGCAATTTTGAGAACCAGGCGCGGGTCTGGACTGGGATCACAGTCGACAAATGAGCGGTAAATGCCAAACCGAAGTGGGCGCGGGAAAAATGAAAACAGCTTGCGCAGACCCTGATGCAACAGTTTCTTGGTGCTGGAATTTTTCACAATGGCGCCCCCAAGTCGAAGTGCATTATTCAACGAAAGATGCGAGCTTCCCTAGCGCCCATAAACGTCTTCAAAGCGGACAATGTCGTCTTCACCCAAGTACGAGCCCGACTGGACTTCAATCATCTCCAGTGGCACCCGGCCCGGATTCTCCAACCGATGGGTCGTGCCCAGAGGAATGAATGTTGACTGGTTCTCAGACACCAGAAACGACTCGTCCCCACGGGTTACCTTGGCAGTACCACTGACCACAATCCAGTGCTCCGCCCGGTGATGGTGCATTTGCAAGGAAAGTACGCCAGCGGGTTTCACAACAATTCGTTTGACCTGAAAGCGCTCGCCCGCGTCCACCCCGTCATACCAGCCCCAGGGTCGGAATACCTTTCGGTGAACTTGCCCCTCAGGCCGGCCGGTGGCTTTCAGTCTGTCAACAATTTTTTTGACATCCTGGGTCTTGTCTTTGTGAACGACCAGAATTGCATCTGCGGTTTCCACCACAATCAGATCGCTCAAACCGACACAGGCCACCAGTCGGCCCTCAGAGACGGCCATTGTGTTTTGGCAATCCTGCAACAGGACATCACCCTGGAGGACGTTACCGGCGCCGTCTTTCGGCAATACCTGCCACAGTGCATCCCAGGATCCGACGTCGGACCAACCGGCGCTCAGTGGGAGCACGACGCCGGGCGGCAACAGTTTGTCAATGGTTGGCGTTGCGGCCAGGCGTTCCATCACGGCATAGTCGATGGAGTCACTCGGGCACTGGGAAAATGTTGCTTTGTCAACGCGGACAAACTCGCCGTCAGCAGAGCCTTTGTCGTGGGCAGTCTGGCAGGCTGCGAGGATGTCGTTTCGGCAGATGCCGATGGCTTTGAGCCAGGCCGACGCCTTCATCATGAAAATACCGCTGTTCCAGAGGTAGGAACCATCGGCCAAGTAGTCTTGTGCCGTTTTGAGGTCGGGCTTTTCAACAAATCGTGCGATGAGGCAACCCTTCGGTCCGGCATTTGAGCCATCCCGGGCGCTATCGTCTAGAGACCTGAATGGTAAGCCCGACTGGATGTAGCCATAACCCGTTTCTGGCGCGTCAGGCGCAATTCCGAAAGTGACTATCGCCCCCTGCTGCGCCAGCTTCGCGCCCGCCGCTACGGCGGTCTGAAACGCGGTCTTGTCCGTCATCACGTGATCAGCGGGCATCACCAGTAAAATTGGGTCTGCTTTGTTTTTGCTAGCAGTTAGCGCGGCTATGGTAAGCGCTGGAGCCGTATTTCTTCCGACCGGCTCAAGCACGATGGTGCCCGGTTTGCCCATTGCCCGCAATTGTTCGGCGATCACAAACCGGTATTCTTCATTGCTTACCACCATGGGTGCGGCCAAGTCCGCATCTGCAATTCCGTCCACACGCAGCAGCGTAGCTTGAAGCAGGGAATCACTGCCGATCAATGGAAGCAGTTGCTTCGGATACTTCTCACGTGAGAGCGGCCACAATCGGGTTCCGGAGCCGCCGGACAAAACAATGGGTTGGATCAGCATGATGGATGATTATGCGGTTCGCCGATGACAAGTGGCATTTGGAGGAGACATTCGTATTCTGCAAATGCTTCAGGCACGTGCATCACCCCAGCGCAGTTGCGCCGTTTCATCGCCCCGGTACAGGGTTTCACCCTGGCGGTCGACGCAATAGCTGGGTGAGACAATCATCTCGTTGAAATGCATGTCCGCTGCAATGCGGGTGTATTCGAAAAGTATGCTGCGGGTTACCCGCGCGCCCGAACGAATGACGCTGCCATGGCCAATCCATGCGGGGCCAGTGATCGTGGCGCCTGGTTCGACCCGCACGCTAGAGCCCAAATAGACAGGCCCCGTGATATGGACAGTGTCCCATGCAATGGAAGTGTTCAGGCCCACCCAAATGCCCGGCCTGACTTCACGCCCTGGCATGTTCATGTCGGCCACCTCGCCCCGCAAAACACGTTGCAGCACTGACCAGTAGTCGCTGACCCGCCCGATGTCGATCCAGTTGAAGAACCGGTTCTGTGCAAAAAACGGTAACTTTTCTGCCACCAGTTGGGGGAACAGCTGCGAGCCAATGTCGTAAACCGTTTCAGTTGGAATCTTTTGAATCACTTCAGGCTCGAAGATATAGATGCCGGTGCTGGCCAAGGTCGACTTGGCGTCGGCCGGGCTCGGCTTTTCCTGGAACGACTGGATTTGCCCATCAGGCGCTGCGACCACAATGCCATAGCTGCTGACGTCTTCCAGCGGAACATCCAGGGTCACCACGCTAGCCATTGCGCCTTTGGTTTTGTGTTCGTGCAGCGCAGCGCCAACGTCGAGATCAATCAATGCGTCGCCGCACAGAACCAGCGTGGGCTGGTCAAAAAATCCGCTGAAGTCCTGAATGCGGCGGATACCCCCGGCTGAACCAAAAGGCTTTGGGATGACGTCGCCATGGTCACGCACGCCCTCATAGGAATAGCCAATTTGCACACCCCAACGATGACCATCACCAAAATACTGCTCAATTTTGTGGTGATGGAACGCCACATTGACCATGATTTCCTTGATGCCATGGCGAGCCAGATGCTCTATCAGGTACTCCATCACCGGCTTTCCAAGAATTGGCACCATCGGCTTGGGCAGGTCTTTGGTCAGGGGTCGCACCCGAGTGCCCTGGCCAGCCGCCAGAATCATCCCTTTAGCCATGGGTTACTCCAAGAAATGCTTCCATTTTCATGCTGATCCGTATCCATTGGGGTTCATGCTTTGCCAGCGCCATGCATCTTCACACATTCGATCCAGGCTGCGCTCGGCGCGCCAACCCAGCAGCACCAGTGCCTGCCCCGGGTCGGCATAACATGACGCAACATCGCCAGCACGGCGATCGGCAATTTTGAACGTCACGCTTTTTGCGCTGGCTTTCTCAAAGGCCCAGACCATATCAAGCACGCTGTAGCCGGTGCCGGTCCCCAGGTTGACTGCCGAACACTCGGCGTGGCGTTCAAGCCGCTCCAATGCCTTCAGATGGCCCTGAGCCAGGTCTACCACGTGGATGTAGTCCCGCACCCCAGTGCCATCCGGCGTCGGGTAATCATTGCCCCATACATTGAGAAACTCGCGCCGCCCAACCGCGACTTGGGCGACATAGGGCAACAAATTGTTGGGTGTGCCCTGCGGGTCTTCGCCAATCAGGCCGCTTTGGTGGGCACCGACCGGGTTGAAATAGCGCAGGATGCAGATTCGCCAGGATGGGTCGCTTTGTTGCAATGCCCGTAGCATGTCTTCAATGACCAGCTTGGTCTGTCCATAAGGGTTTGTCGCCGACAGAGGGTGATCCTCCGTCAGCGGCAACTGCTGCGGGTTGCCATAAACGGTTGCCGACGAACTGAAAACCAGGGTTCCGACTCTGCATTCAGCCATGGCTTCCAGCAGCCGGACCGTCCCCACCACATTGTTGTCGTAATACGCAAGCGGCTTTTCAACCGATTCACCGACTGCCTTGAGTCCTGCGAAATGAATCACCGCTGTGGCCCGGCTCTGCCGTAAAGCCATGGTGAGGCTGGGGCGGCTGCGAATGTCGCCTTTAATGGTGGGCACCTTTTTGCCGCTGATGCGCTCTACCCGCAGCAAGGCTTCGGGCTGGCTGTTGCAGAAATTATCAAAAACGGTAACTTCATGCCCTGCGGCCAACAACTCCACGCAGGTGTGAGAACCGATGTAGCCGGCGCCGCCGGTGACGAGTATTTTGGCCATGGTGCTTTTTTCCGGGTGGGTTGCAGTTTAGCTTGCTGACCCGCACGATGAAGCCTTGACACTAGCGTTCGTCGAAATTGACGCTGACTTCGTTGGTTGTGGGCCGGGCCTGGCAGGTCAGCACGAAGCCTTTGTCAACTTCCCAAGACTCCAGGGTGAAGTTCCTGTCCATCACCACCGCACCCGCCGTTACTTTGGCGCGGCAGGTGCAGCAGACACCGGCTTTGCAGGAGTAAGGCAAATCCAGCCCCGCCGCCAGTGCAACGTCAAGCACACGTTCGTCGGCGCGCATGTGCAGGGCATGTTGCGTTCCGTCTAAGGTGACCTGCAAGGCGATGGAGCCCTCTACTGTGGGAGCTTGAGGCGCTGCCACGACCAACCTTTGTGCTTGAGGGATCGCCTCCAGCCGGGGCGAGGTAAAACGCTCCGTGTGAATGTTGCGAGCTGGTACGCCACATTCCAGCAGCGCGCCTTGCGTGGCTTCAATCATCACCTCTGGCCCGCAAATGAAAACTTCATCCATGCTCGGCGCAGGTAGCAGGGCCGCGACCAAGGCGCGCACTTTGACGGCATCAATGCGGCCTTGCAGCAAATCCACTTCTTGCGCCTGTCGCGACAGGATGTGGATCAGCGTGAGGCGAGCCGGGTAGCGGTCTTTGAGGTCTTGCAACGCCTCGTTGAACATCACGCTGGCCATGCTGCGGTTGCCGTACACCAGTGTGAACTTCGAGTCAGCCTGCTCTTGCAGCGAGGTGGCGATGATGGAAAGGATCGGCGTGATGCCCGAGCCCGCAGCGAATCCGACGCGGTGGATTGCGCGGGGCCGCTTGGACACAAAGCGCCCGTCGGGCGGCATCACGGGCAATACATCGCCGACTTTGACGGTGGTGGCCGCCCAGTTGG
>JANOMD010000011.1:0-3989 GCA_031420135.1 Rhodoferax sp.
CAGACGGTGCTTGCGCGCCGGATCGATGTGCAAGCCCAGTGCCGCGCCGCTCGTAGGCGTCAGGGTCTGCGACTGAAGGTCGATCACGGCCTGGAAGCCCGGCGTTGCCGTGGGCTGTTCAGCTGTAATGTTTCTAAGTGCCAGCCAAATCAGTTTGGACGCTGCATCGTCACTGGGCAAGTGCCCGCGCGTCTTGATGATCTTGCGCAGTCTGGCTTCCAGTCATCAATCGAGAGTGTTACAGGCATCCAGCAAAGGCAGAACTTGCGCGAGTAGCTATTTAAATCATAGCTACTTGATGCACCGCGTGATGCCCCACCCTATCGCAAAGCGACCTGTTGGTTCGTGCGGTTGAGCATCCGTGATCAAAGAGCTGATTAAGACTGAAGGCTGACGTTCAAACTTAAACCTTGACAGTCAGCTCTGTGCCCAAAGCCGACATTGCTAAGTGCCGTTTCGTGTCTGCAAAGCCGTCATTTGGCGGCTCCGGCTACTGCTCACGTAGCGCGCTCACAAAGTCGCGATTGCCCCGTATATTGGTCGGCATGGATGCCAACCTTGCGGGTCAGTTCCTCTGCCGAATCGGGAATTGCCACCCCATCAAAAACCCCACACGTGGAGCAAAATAATTGAATAATTCGCTCGAAAAATGCATAATATCGATATATTTTCTATTTAATAGGTGAGTGCAATGTTGGTCGAGTTCCGCATCAAGAACTTCCGTAGCTTGCGCGACGAGCAGGTGCTCAGCATGGTTGCGTCCTCCGACAAAGCCTTGCTGGACACCCATGCGCTCGATACCGGGCTGAAGGCTGCCCCGCATTTGCTAAAGAGCGCGGTGGTATACGGCGCTAACGCCAGCGGCAAGTCCAACCTCATCAAGGCCCTGCAGTACATGCGTGGCGTAGTGCTGGAATCGGCCGCTCTGCAGCCGGGCCAGACCTTTGACCGACTCCAGCCCTTCAAGCTGGACGCCACATCGGGCAGCCAGCCAACGGAGTTCGAGGTCACCTTCATCCTCGCCGGCGTGCGCTACCAGTATGGTTTTGCCATGAATGCGCAACGCATCGTTAGTGAGCAACTTCTGGTCTACAAGGCGTTCAAGCCGCAACGCTGGTTCGAGCGCCACTTCGATGCCGAAAGCGGCAAGGATGTGTATGAGTTCGGCCCCAGCCTGAAGGGTGCCAAGAACCTGTGGGAGGGTGCGACCCGATCCAATGCCTTATTCCTGTCAGTGGCTGTGCAACTCAACAGCGGGGCATTGCGCCCGGTGTTTGACTGGTTTGCCAACCGGCTTGTGATCTTCAACGAGCAGTCGCCGCTGTCTCAGCAGTTTTCGATGCAAATGCTCAAGCAAGAGGCGCAGCGCAAAGCCATTTGCGAGTTTCTGCGTGCCGCTGATATCAGCATCGCCGACATTGAGGTGGCCACCAAGCAGGCCATGGTGCACACCATCAATTTCGACCTTGCGACCGGCAAACGCGAGGAGACAGCCAGTGAGCAGGCTGTGGACGAAGTGAAGTTTCACCACATCACCGAGCACGGCAAGGCGGTTTTTGACCTGATGGACGAATCCAGTGGTACCCGCAACCTGTTGTTACTCACCGGGCCCATCCTGGACATCCTCAACAAGGGGCTGACGCTGGTGGTGGATGAACTGGATACCAGCCTGCACACGCTGCTGGTGCAGGCTCTGGTGCGCTTGTTCCACCAGCCTGAAGTCAACACCGGCGGCGCGCAGCTGATCTTTACCACGCACGACACCTCGCTGCTCGATGCTTACGGCCTGTTCCGACGCGATCAGGTCTGGTTTGTCGAAAAGCGCCCGGATCAAAGCTCATCGCTGTATCCGTTGCTCGACTTCAGCCCGCGCAAGAATGAAGCGCTGGAGCGCGGTTACCTGCAAGGGCGCTACGGTGCACTGCCCTTCCTGCGCAACCTGGCCCTGGGCGTGAAGCACTGATGGGGCGCGACAACCAAGCCAAAGACCGGCAGTTGCGCCGCAAGGCGACCAAGGAGACACGGCGTGCCAGTTACGCCCGCATCCTGATCGTCACCGAAGGCAGCAAAACCGAACCGTTGTATCTGGAAGAGATCCGCGCCACGCATCAGTTGCACTCCGCCAACGTCGAAGTGCAGTCGGGTCACTTGGGCACCGCGCCCATCCAGGTGGTGCGTTATGCCCAGCAACTGTTTGAAGAAGGTGATCTGTACAAAGGCATCCGCCCCAAGAGCTATGACCAGATCTACGCCGTGTTTGACCGCGACGACCACGACAGCTATTTCAACGCACTGAGTTTGGCGCAATCGCTGGACGGCAAGCTGCACAACGACGACGGGCAGGCGGTTTGCTTCAAGGCCATCGCCTCTATCCCCAGCTTCGAGCTGTGGCTGTTGTTGCACTACGAGGATATTCAAGCGCCGATTCACCGCGATGAGGTAATGGATCGTTTGAAGCAGCACATCACCGGCTACGACAAAGGCGCAGGCGGCGCGTTTGCGACCACTCGCGACGGGCTGGAAACGGCGACTCAGCGGGCGCAGGCATTGGCAGCGAAGTTCAATGCCTACACCGCCCCTGAGTCCTTCACCGCCCTGCACGAACTGGTCACGCTGCTGACCACGCTACGCGCCCGAAGATGATCGATCAAATGCGGGCACGTCGAATGGATCAAGGCCTAGTTAGCGGGATTCGTGGCTCCAAACCAGTCATGTACGAATGACGGCTTGTGGCGCGAAACGTGACGCTCACCAAATTTCTGAGAGCACCCGCTCCCGCTGCATAGTCGCCATCGACGCAACCCGGAACGCCCCGTGAATCGGTCGCACGACTTTGAGTCAGAGATCAGCAATCTTGTAAATAAGTTCACCCACCAGCCCAGGAAATGCGTGCGCAAACAGCTATGTTTTCAATAGCAAGGTGGCAAGTGAAAAAAATGCGCTACCCGAGGCTTCCCGCCACCAAAAAGCCAAAAGCCGTAAAGCCCGGTACCGTGTAATTCAGCGTCATCCACCCGCCATCAACAAAACACAATTTCTCCGGTGGTGTGGCTTGCAGCTTCGCGCACCAAAAAGTTCACGGTGTCGGCGATCTCCGACGGCTACCCGACCTGCTTCATCGGCGTGCGGCTCATGATTTTTGCCTTTGCTTCGTCGCTGGTCAGTACCGCTTTCGCTGCCAGCTCGGTGGCGATGGTGCCGGGTGCGACGGCGTTCACGCGAATGCATTTGTCGGCCAGCGCCAGCGCCATCGCGCGCGTCAGTTGGTTGATGCCGCCCTTGCTGACGTTGTAGCTTTCTTGGCTCATAAAGACGTCGACGGTCGCTGAGCCATCGCCGCTCGCCAGCGTTGAAGGTGCGGGTGTTGTGTACCGGGCTTGATCTTCACAATGCGTGCAAAGTCAACCGCCACCACCGCAGTGATGTCAGCCACGCTGAAACGTTCGATGGCGATGAAGTTGCGGTCAGCCAGGCGCTCGTTGAGCATGACAAAGAACTGTTGCAGCCTTGCCAGGCCACGCTGCGCCAGTTCGGGAATCTGCGCATAGTCCATCTGCCCGGGCAGCGCCCGGTTGGCCATGGCTGGCGCACTGTTGCGCAGCGCTTCGGCGACGGCCATCAGCCCCTCAAACTCGACGCGCCAGTTCCAGCTCGCAATTTGCGCTTTTTCGTTCGGGGTGGTACCTAGCAGCGGCGGCTCCGGGTAACGCGCCTCAAGGTAGGCCGTGATCGCTGCGTTGTCGGCAAACACTGCCCCGTCTTCGGTGCGCAGCGCGGGCACGGTGCATTGCGGATTGATTGCTTGGTAGGCGCTGCTTAGTTGCTCTGAATTTTTCAGGTCTATCTGGACTGTCTGATGGGCAACTCCCTTTTCTGCAAGAAAAATGCGGGCGCGGCGCGGGCTGGGCGCGGTGGCGCAGTCGTAGAGGGTGATCATGATTGCGCCGGCGCGGCCAGCTTGTCCTGGGTTTTAGTGTCGAAGTCACTGG
>JANOMD010000012.1:0-1962 GCA_031420135.1 Rhodoferax sp.
TGCTCGAAAACCTGAGGCCCACGTATTGCCCGGTAGGACCAACGGTGACCTCACGAATTAATTCGATGTTGGCCGCGCCCGCCGCCCCGCCCGAGGGCGTGTTGTCAAAAGTGATAGCCGCTAGGGCTGCGGGGCTGGCCAGCATAAAAGCAAGCGCGAGGCCAAACGCAACAAAGGTCGCCCACCAGGTTTGCAAAAAGGAAGATGAGCGCATCAAGATCAATTCAGCAGGTTTTCATCGAACTTGTAGCGCAGGCGCAGGAACACACCCTTGTCCGTGAAACCGTCTGGTGCCAGGTCGTCGTCACGGAAACCAAAGTGGTTGTAGCCGACGGACAGCCACAGGTTTTTGGTCAGCACGCGGCCCAGCTCGGCGCCCAATGCCCCCTGGCTGCTGCGCATGCCGGCGCTAAATAAAACGCCGGTATTGATGCCAATCGTCCAGTCACGGGCGATGTCGTAGTCTGCGCGGGCGGACAGCAGGTGCGCTGAATAGCTGGAATTGATGCCGCTTGAATTTTCAAGCACATGCTTGCCCGCGTAGCGGCCGGTAAAACTCAGGTCGGCGCGGGGCTGATAGCTCGCATGGGTGGACAGGATATGCGCGCTGCGCTGGGTGATCACAGCCGATGTAGTGTCGTCCTCATGCTTGAACTCATAGCGGCCCAGCGCATCCCAGCGGTGGTCTACGCTGTCGCGGTACGCCATGCCGAGCTGCAGGCGCTCCTGTGTCTTGCTGCCGCCGGTGGCTGCTTTGCTTTCTTGAATCTGAAACGCGTTGCGGCCCAGGAAAGTCCAGTCATTGGACAGCTTGTAGGCCAAGCCCAAGGTGCCCAGCAATTGGTTGGAAGACATGTCCGTGCGGTATTCAAGGCGGGCGCTGCCCTTCCAGTCTGGGTTGGCGGTGTATTCAACGGCACCGGTCAAGGCCATGCTGGTGCGATCCACACCATTGAGGCTGCGGATTTGCTCAAACCCGGTGTGCAAGCGGATGCCCTCGCCAAGCGTCCACTGGTTGCGCAGGCCCACTGCGGCTTCGGCTTCACGCCCGCTCAAGGCGTCGCGCAGGCGGTATTCGCTGAAAACACGTCCGTCATTGAGGACCCCTGCGTCAATGCCCAGCACAGTGGCGTTTTGCTGCTGCGCGTTGTTGAGTGCGTAGCGGTTGCCCAGGCTGGATATCAATTCGTGGCGCAAATAGATCTTGGTGCGTTCATACACGCGGTATTCGCCACCGATAGCGGCCATTTTTTTGTCGCTGTTGGCAACGTCCTGCTCGTATTCGCCAAACACCGTCAAGGCTGGCATGGCCGGAATTTGACCCGACAGCCTGAAGCGCGCAGCCAGGCCCTCATTGGGTGTCACGCCCACGGTGGTTGCGTCGGCTGGCAGGGCGGTTTCCTTGAAGTAGCGCAGGCCAATTTCACCTATCAGGTTGTCGCCCAAGTGGCGCTCCACGACCACCAAGGCGCCATCGCGCGCGCCATGGGTCACAGCGTCTTCACTGCGGATAGCCTCAGCCTTGAGATTGGTCAGCGAATCTATTTTCAGCTTGATCTTGGCACCGGATTCGGCGCGGCCTTTGCTCAGCAGGGCATTGGGGTTGTCAAAGCCAATCGAGGTTTTGCCCGTGTACACCTGCGCCTGGAGCTGCTCGCCCTCGTGCTTGAGTTCAACCCGCGCCCCCGCGCCGGTGCCAGAGGCGACGTTTTTGGTCTGTGCGATTTCCGCGCTCAGCGTGGTTTGCCCGGTGATCTTCACCACCACATTGGCCCCGGCCATGGTGAAGTTGTCCAGGGGATTCTCATCGCGCACAAAGCTGGCTCCCAGCTCCACGCGCTCACCCAGCTTGACTTGGCCGTCAACACCATAGACCCAGGACTGTGCGCCGCCGCCCTCATGCTCGTAAGTGACGCGGATGAAGTTGGGATTGAAGTTGGAGTCCAGGGTTTGAACCGGGCT
>JANOMD010000013.1:0-2046 GCA_031420135.1 Rhodoferax sp.
CGAAAAGCTCGCCGCATCGGGCGCCACATTGCCGAAAATCTACACCACCAACTGGTTCCGCAAAGGCGACGACGGCAAGTTTGTCTGGCCCGGTTTTGGCGAGAACATGCGCGTGCTGAAGTGGATGATTGACCGCATCGACGGCACCGGCAAAGGCACTGAACACATCACCGGCGTCAGCCCCGCGTATGAAGACCTGAACTGGACTGGCCTGGACTTCAGCGCCGAACAATTCAAGACCGTCACCAGCATGGACAAAGCCGCCTGGCTGAAAGAGCTGGAGCTGCACACCGAGCTGTTCCAGCAGCTGGCGCACCACCTGCCGAAAGAGCTGAGCGACACGAAGGCGCTGATCGAGCAGCGTTTGGCCGCTTAATCCCGTCAACAAGCCCGGCTAGACCGGGTTTAATCACAACGCAAATAAAATACCTGCTAAACACCGATTCTGGATGTACAAAATCGTCAACCATGGTATAGTTTATTGAAAATAACTAAACATCTATTCTGTGACTATTCTTTCTGACGTTGCGACGGTCTACATGGGACTTACCTTTCGTGGCAGCTTGAAACAGGCGGCTAGCGGGTCAGTTGCGGTTGTACAGATGAAAGACGCGGGCATTGGTTTGCTGGACAGCGACCAGGGACTTGCCCGGATCAACGGTCAGACGGTTGCTCCCCGCTACCTTTTGCAAGCCGGAGATCTGGTTTTTCGGTCACGGGGGTTCGACAACACCTTCTCGCTGGTCACAGCGCGGCTCGGTATCGCCATCACGATTGCGCCCATGATGTTTGTACGTATTCACGACCACGCTCAGACGCTTCCCGACTTCCTGCATTGGTGGCTGAATCGCCCCGCCACTCAAAAACTGATTGCTGAGCGGGCGCAGGGCGGCACCATCCACATGATCCCGGCAGGCGCGCTGGGAGATTTACCGGTTGAAGTGCCCACCATTGCACAACAACAGTCCATTGCGAGCATCGCCAGGCTCTCCCTCAAGGAGAGAAACCTCGCGCTAGCGATTGCTGATAAACGCTGCTCTTTGGTAGATGCGCAACTTCACGCAGCGGTTTTGAAACGAGGAGGTTCACATGCCCACTGAGAGTGCCAAAACAATCAATCAGGCAAAGCGCTCGCGCCACCTGGTTGGCCCTGCCGACCAGTTACGCACACTAACCGTCAGCCTTGAAGCGTGCGTCCGATAAAAAAGAAAGAGAAAAAAGAATGACAAACCCCATCACCCAAGACGAAATCAACCGTGCCGCCTGGGCCGCCTGCGACACGTTTCGCGGGGTGCTCGACCCCGCGCAATACAAGGATTACATCCTCGTGATGCTGTTCTTCAAATATGTCAGCGACCAATGGGCCGAACACGAAGCCGCCTGGCGCGTCAAATACAAGGGCGACGAAGAACGCGTGCGCCGCCAGATGGCGCGCGAACGTTTTGTGGTGCCCGAGGTGATACTTTTTGAAGACGCGCCCAACAAAAAAGCCCGGCGCGAAGTTGAACGCTTCACCGCCACATTCCAAAACCTGTTTGAGCGCCGCGAGCGCCCCAACATTGGCGAGCTGATAGACATTTCGCTTGCGGCGATAGGTGACGCCAACAAACAGCATGAGCTGGAGCTGGTGTTTCGCGGCATCAGCTTTAACAGCGAGATCAATCTGGGCGTGACCAAAGAGCGTAACGAGCGCCTGAAAAATTTGATGGGTGACCTCAATAGGCTGGACTTGCGGCCCAGCCGTGTCAGCGAAGACATCATTGGCAACACCTATATCTACCTGATTGAGCGCTTCGCCAGTGATGCGGGCAAAAAGGCGGGCGAGTTCTACACACCCGCGCAGGTGTCACGCCTGCTGGCCCGGCTGGCTGACCCGCAGCCCGGTGCCCGTATTTGCGACCCTTCGTGCGGCTCTGGCGGGTTGCTCATTGAAGCCGCTCGCGTGGTCGCCCTGCATGAAGGCCAGCAGGCCAACCACGGCAACTTCATGCTGTATGGGCAAGAGGTCAACCAGGCCACCTGGGCGCTGGCCCGTATGAACATGTT
>JANOMD010000014.1:0-3037 GCA_031420135.1 Rhodoferax sp.
GCCGGACTTTCATCGGGCTGTTTTTGTTGCCCATGGTGTGGCTGTCGGCCAGAATCGCAAAGGTGAAGTCCTGCACCAACGAGCCCGCCAGGGACGGGCTGGGCATCAGCATCGAGGCCAATGGCGCGACCGCCAAAGTCAGCCCTGTCAAACCGAGCGTTTCGATGAATCCCCTGCGGTCCCAGCCCCGGCACAGTGCGTTGCGACTGCCGTTGAACAGCAGGCCTTCGCCGGTGACACCCGTAGAGACCACAGGGGAATCTGGCTGCGCATGCCGATTTTTTTTGCTTGGGAAGTTCATCGCTGTTTCCTCTGGTTGACAAGGCGTTGGGGTAACGCTTGGTGACAACGTCAGTTTCAAAGAGACATCCCAGCGCATCAATACCCACAATTGCGTACGTTTTTTACGATTTGCGACGCAAATATGCAGCTCGAATTTCGCTTTTGACACCGCATGACGGCGTTGCACGCTCTAAGGGCTTTTTTTCTATCCACATAAGCCCGCGCGAACACGCCTTAAATTCATGTTTTATGAATGTGAGTTTGTGTAACTAATGAAACATAAAAACTCTTTTGATGCAAACCCAGATAGGGCTGCGGATTGCCGACCGTGTAACAGCGTCGATGAAGCGCTGGCGCACCATTGACAGGCTGGCATTTGTGATTGCACACGGGCAGGGAGCTGCTCGGTGGATGGGACGCCAAGCTCGACGCAAAAAACCGTGCCAGTGCGGAGCAGCTGGTGGCGATGCTGGCGGCCCGTGCGCTGGTGGTGGAGATATCTCACCGCGACCGGGTTTAAGCCGCCTGTAGGGGCTTTTCAAGCATCAAATAAGGCTCTAGCCCCCGATTTACGTGCGTAAGAAGCTATGAAAATAGTAGCAATTTTGCCGCTGCGTTCACGCCTGGAATGGCTCATTTCTTGAGCCTTCTCCGGTTTACGCTTCAGTCATGTCCAACAAGCCTGCCGCGCAGAAGTCGCCACCTCGATCCGCCCCACCAAAGCTGGATGCCATTCCTGTTTTTTACACGCCGCTGATGGTGGCCGAAAACGACAGCTTTTCACCCAGCGCGGCCAAACCCAGAGCGGCCGTCGGGTCGTGGTTAAAGCTCGACATTCCGATCAACCTGATCGCCCCGGAACCCGCAAGCGTCGAAGACATTGCGCGGGCGCATCTTCCGGCTTTTGTCGATGCGGTGTTGTCGTGCCGGGTGGAAAACGGTTTTCACAACCGGTCTGAAGCGGTGGCCAGGTCTTTGCCCTACACCAGCGGCGCCATGCTGGCCGCCGCCCGCGAAGCACTGCGCAATGGCCGTGTTGCCGCAGCGCCGTGCTCGGGCTTTCATCATGCCGGGTATGCCAACGCCGGGGGTTTTTGCACCTTCAACGGCCTGATGGTCACGGCGATGGCCCTGCACGCGTCTGGCGAGGCAACGCGCGTCGGCATTCTGGACTTCGACCAGCACTACGGCGACGGCACCGACAACATCATTGACCGTTTGCGTATCGACTTGATCAACCACTATTCAGCTGGGGAGCACTATGGATTGCCGGCCGAGGCCAGGCGGTTTTTATCGTCCATCCCAGGCCTGGTGGCTGGCATGAAGGGCTGTGACGTGATCCTGTACCAGGCCGGCGCTGACCCGCATATCGACGATCCTTTGGGCGGCTGGCTCACGACCGAGCAGTTGTACGAGCGGGATTCACTTGTTTTCGAAGCAGCTGCAGCGCGGGGAATTCCAGTGGCGTGGAATCTGGCGGGCGGGTATCAGACGCCGATGCGCAAGGTGTTGAGGATTCATGATGGGACGATGCGGGCTTGTGCGGCGATCTACCTCGCCTCAGTAGTTAGAAAATAGCCTTTTAGGATGCAAAAAGCCAAACGGGAAGTGTTTAAAGCTATTCACAAGAATTTGTCATCGCGACGGCAACCACATCAATTTCTGCGAGTCCAGCCCATTGCTTGGGAATTAGAAACATGTTGCTTGGAAGTAAGAGAGCCTTGTGGTGCGCTTTTAGCTTTTCAATATTCATGGAACGAAGCTCACCTTGATTTCTTAAGCCTATTCGTTCAATGTGACCAAGCTTCCATCCATGCTGATTTACGTCGAATTTCTTCGACAAAGTCGTCCCATACTTGAGATTAGTCCGCTCTTCTGTTGAAAGAATTTTTGCGACTGGAATTTTCTGTGCATCTGGTGAGTCTTTAGCGCACAATTTTTCGATAGTTGGCCATGGATCTTCATTCTGACAAGCTAAGGTGTATGCCCATTGGGCCGGGCTATTGTCGGTTGGGACGATCACGCGTCCAGTCGAATGCAAAATTTCACTACCTCTGTTTCGACTGCTCTTCCGAGCGAACAGTGGCAAATCGTTGCTGTTTACCCAGTCGTCAAGTAACTTTTCCCAGCGGTTACAGGTCTCTTTGGTTGGCTTTGGACGATCAGTACATGCTGCCCATATCGACGCGAATTTGTTGATCAACTCGGAAAGCTCTGTGGGTAGGTTCTCCGGGCACTTAGGAATCGTCATAAAAGTCACCTTAAATTTTGTTGAACGTCGTGATCAAATTGAAAATAAATCACGTGCAAAATTAAAATTTTAGAAAGTCGACGCCAATAACATGGCGAGTGCCAAGCCTCAATTCCGCCCAAAGAAAAACAACCAATCATCAATATCCAGCTTGACCCGCGCATCGGCATTCGCAACCAGCACCTGCTGCCAGCCGTCGTACTGCTGAACCTGCTGGGTGTGGTGACTGAGCTTTTCCAGGCATTCGCTCAGGTCTTTTTGCAGGTCATTGCGCACCATCACTTGCGATCCCCGGTCCCAGTCGCGTGACTTGGGGTTGCGGTATTCCAGCGCAATCTTTTCGTCGATCTCAAGCCCTTCGGTGCGGATGGTGGTCATCACCTCGACCCGCTTGGCCTTCCACCACGCCAGCCTTTCCTGATGAAAAGCCTTTTTCTGGTCGGCTGCTTCGGCCAGCTTCGTTGCGGTGTAGTCAAAACCCCAGTCTTGTCTGAGCATGAAAAG
>JANOMD010000015.1:0-1962 GCA_031420135.1 Rhodoferax sp.
CAGCCTTGAGGCCAGCCTGAAACAGACGCTCGGCGCCAGCGCGCAAATGGGGGTAGCCGGGAATCGCGCCACGGTAACTCTCAAGGGCGCTTCGCCTGACAGCCTGGCGCAGTGGCTGACGCAGGCGCGCATCAACGCCCGTGCCTCAACGGCCGAGGTCCGGCTGGTCAGGGCGGTTGCGCCCAGCCCTGGTGCGGCTGGCAACTCCGCTGCCAGCCTGGCGTTGGCACCCATGCGCTGGGATGGCACTGTGGTTCTGAATCTGCCCGAGCGTTAAGCCCTGTTCGCATGGCTCAACCGAAACCTTTGGCAAAACCACTGACCCGTGCATCAACACCCTGGGGCTGGGCCGTTGGCGGTTCGCTGCTGGGGTTGCTGGTGGCAACTTTCGTGTTTGCGCCTGCGCGCTGGCTGGCACTTGCCGTGAACCAGGCCAGCCAGGGACAGGTGGTTTTAAGTGGCGCGCGCGGCACGGTTTGGCGCGGTTCAGCACAACTGGTGCTGTCGGGCGGCGCCAACAGCATTGGCAGCGTGGCGTTGCCAGGCATCGTCAACTGGAATCTCAAGCCCGTCATCAACGGCATACAGGCAAATATCACGGCCCCCTGCTGCATGACGCAGGCACTGCGCGCGACCGCGCTGCCAGGTTGGGGGGGTGGGCGTATCGTCATCAACGACCATGCATCCAGTTGGCCGGCGGGTCTTTTGGTTGGGCTGGGAACGCCGTGGAACACCGTGCAGGCCCAGGGCACACTGGCAATTGCGTTGAACGGGCTGTCATTAGAATGGGCCTCCGGGCGCTTGAACCTGGCCGGGCGCGTGCAGGTCGATGCGCAGGATATGGCGTCCCGGCTGTCCACCCTGAAACCCATGGGCAGTTACCGGCTCACCTTGACGGGAGGCAGCGTGAATGCTTTGCAACTTGAAACCCTTCAAGGCAGCCTGCTGTTGAACGGCAGCGGCCAGTGGGTCGGCGGCAAGCTTCGCTTTGACGGTGTGGCCAGCGCGCTGCCCGAGCGGCTGGATGCACTGTCGAATCTTTTGAACATCATAGGGCGGCGCGATGGCGCGCGGGCCATCATCAAAGTGGGTTAACTCTGCATGAAACGCTTCGGCCTTCCTCCTCCTGTCGCAAAGCGGCACGCATTGGTTTCGCTGGCCACTGGCTTGGTGCTGATTGGGGCGGGTGGCCTGTTCGCGTCGAGCACCCTGGCGCAACAGATGCTGCCCATCAACCCGTTGCCAGCACCGCCTGCAGGGTTGCCGATTTTCCAGACGCCACCGCAAATGCAGGCGCCGCCTCTGGCACAAGCTCAAATGCCGGGTCAGGCACAGGCCCAGACCCAGACACTGATCGGCACACCCCGCCGAGGCGAGCCCATCACCCTTAATTTTGTCAACGCTGAGATCGAAGCCGTGGCCCGGACCATGGCGACCATCACCGGTCGCAATGTCGTGGTGGATCCGCGCGTGAAAGGCGTCATGACCCTGACCACCGAGCGCGCGGTGGCACCGGCCATCGCCTACAACCAGTTTTTGGCCAGCTTGCGCCTGCAAGGGTTCACAGTCGTGGAATCCGGCGGGTTGGACAAAGTTCTCCCGGAGGCCGACGCCAAGCTTCAAAGCGCCACTGTGACCGTCGGCACGGCTGCCACCAGCCCGGTGGGCAACCAGATCATCACGCAGATTTTCCGGCTGAATTACGAGAGCGCCAACAACCTGGTGGCCATCCTGCGCCCGCTGATCAGCCCCAACAACACCATCAATGTCAATCCCGGCAACAACTCGCTGGTGATTACCGACTACGCCGACAACCTGAGGCGCCTGGGCCGGATCATCGCGGCGATGGACGTGTCCAATGCGACCGACATTGAGATTCTCCCGCTCAAGCACGCCATCGCATCCGACCTGGCACCCTTGGTCCTGCGGCTGATTGAAGCGACCGCAGGCTCGGTGGGTGCG
>JANOMD010000016.1:0-3688 GCA_031420135.1 Rhodoferax sp.
CCGGTTTCCTTCTTCCACTTTTCCATACCCCGGTAAGCGGCTTCGTTGAATGACTTGTCAAATTTGCCACCCATATCGAACACTATGGCCGGTTCTGCCGCCACCGAAAAGCTCAAGGCAATTGCCGAAGCCAACAGACCCATCTGCGCAACATTTTTGAATTTCATATCTTCTTTCTTCTCAAGTGGTTAAAAAATTATCCCATCAGGGCGAAGGTGCCCAACTCAGCGCGGCATCACTAACTTTTGAGGACTGCTCCAAGCGTAATGACCACCCACTGCCGCTGCAATCAAGGGTTTCCCTATGGATACTCCCCGATCCGCCGTGCACTTGAAACGGCTCAGCGCCGTTGCAGGATGACAAGGCATGCAGATTTATACAATGCTCAAACTCTACTCAATTGCGAAAAATCTGATGATACTTGTTGCCGGTTCCGCCAACCTTGATTTTGTCGTGCGTGCCAACCACATTCCGGCACCTGGCGAGACGGTTTTGGGTTTTGATTTCAAGACCTTTCCCGGCGGCAAGGGAGCCAACCAGGCGGTGGCCTGTGCCCGTGCGGGTGGCGCCACGACCCAAATGCTGCTGGGCCTGGGCGACGACGCGTTTGCCCGGCCGCTTGAAGACTCGTTGAATGCGGCGGGCGTGCAGCTTCATATCAAGCGGATCACAGGTCAGTCCACCGGAACTGCGTTCATTTGTGTCAGCGACGACGGCGAAAACGCCATCACTGTGGCACCGGGCGCCAACAATGCGCTCACGGCGGCGGACCTTCCACCTTTAGCGGGTGCGACCCACCTTCTGCTACAACTCGAAACGCCACTGGCGACCGTCATCGCCTATGCCCAGGCGGCGCAGGCGCAAGGCGTGTCGGTTGCGCTGAATGCCGCCCCGGCCCAACCACTGCCTGCTGAATTGTTGTCCGCCATTGACATCTTGCTGGTGAATGAAGGTGAACTGGCGGCGATTTCCAAACACACCGGCAGCGTGACCGAATGCCTGGCGCGAATCGATGTGCCGTGCGTTGTCGTCACCCTGGGCAGTCAGGGCGCGTTGGCCAGGGTGCATGGTCAGATCTTCAAGCAAAGCGCTTTCCCGGTGACTCCAGTTGACACCACCGGCGCAGGTGACACTTTTTGCGGCGTTTTTGTGGCGGCCTTGAGCCAGCGGCAAAGCGTGCCGATGGCCATGCGCCTGGCCTGTGCCGCTGGTGCACTGGCCTGTACCCAGCCGGGCGCGCAAAGCAGCATTCCGACCCAATCCGAACTGCAAACTTTTCTGAAAAACTTTCCCAATCCATGACTTCCAAACCCGCCTTGCAGGTTGCCGCCCAAGCCGGCAAACCCGCCACAATCAGCAAAGTCATTTTTGACACGGACCCCGGTGTGGACGACGCGATGGCGCTTTACTATGCGCTGGCTCACCCGGCCATTGACGTGGTGGGCGTCACCACCACCTTTGGCAACGTAACGGTAGAGCAAGCCGCCATCAACGCGCTTTACCTCCTGGCGATTGCCGGTAGAGACGTTCCCGTCACCCTAGGCGTGAAAACGCCGTGGATGAAGCCGGGCGAGGTGCCACCTGCGCATATTCACGGCTTCGATGGCCTGGGCAACCTGCCGCACCGCGTGGCGACCACCAACCAGATCGACCCCCGGTCCAGCGCCCAGTTCATCGTCGACACGGCGCGCGCGTCTCCGGGTGAAATCACACTGGTGGCGGTGGGTCCGCTGGGCAACCTGGCGCTGGCCTTGAAGCTGGAGCCGACGCTGCCTGCGCTGTTGCGCGAGGTCATCATCATGGGTGGAACCATCACCGAACCGGGCAACGTGTCGCCCGTGGCCGAAGCCAATATCTGGGGAGACCCGCATGCGGCCGACCAGGCATTCACTGCCGGCTGGAAGCTGACGATGGTCGGCCTGGACGTGACGCACCAGGTCATCTTGCCGGTGACGCTGTTCCAGAAAATTGCTGCGCGGCACAAACACATCGCAGCCGACACGCTGCTGCATGCAGTTGATTTTTATGCCAATTTTTACAGCGGCCTGTACCCGCATGTGGCAAAAATTCACGGCAGCTTCGGCCACGACGTGCTGGCCTTCATTTTCCTGACGAATCCTGAATTGTTCACGCTGGCGCACGGCCGGGTGCGGGTTGCGACCGATGGGCTCGCGCAAGGGCAGACCATGCTGGACCGCAAATCCTTCATTGACTACCCGCAGGACGGCTGGGGCAAAGAAATGCCGCACACCCAGGTCTGCATGCAAGTGGATGCACCGGCCTGCAACCAGGCGTTTGAGGACGCGATGATGGGCGACTGGCTGGCGCAGGCAGGCGCTGGCAAAACCTCACGCTGATCCGGCGAAAAAAGCCGACATCGAGCATCCGCCCGCGCTGGCCATCAAACCCACATTTTGAAAGGTAAATCGCCATGCAGTTGCCCATCGTCGATTACCGGCACCCCAACGCCGCCCAGGACTTTTGCAAGAGTCTGCATGAAACCGGCTTTGGCGTGTTGTCAAACCACCCGCTGGATCAGGCGCTGGTTGAAGGAATCTACGCCGAGTGGCTCGGGTTTTTCAACTCGGACGCCAAGAACCGCTACCCGCAAGACCCGGTCAAGCTGGATGGCTACTTTTCACCGGCAATCTCTGAAACCGCCAAAGACCACACACAGCGCGATTTGAAAGAGTTTTTTCACATCTTTCCGTGGGGCCGCTACCCCGCTGAAGTATCCGACGCCGCCAAACGCTATTACGCTGCGGGCAGTCAATTGGCAGCTCAACTTTTGCAGTGGGTTGAAGACCACTCGCCGCCCAATGTCAAAGCCCGCTATTCAATGCCGTTGCCCGACATGATAAAAGGCTGCGAGCAGACGCTGCTGCGGGTGCTGCACTACCCACCGCTGTCAGGCCATGAGGACCCTGGCGCGCTGCGGGCCGCCGCGCACGGCGACATCAATTTGCTGACAATCCTTCCCGCCGCCACCGAACCTGGCCTGCAATTGATGGGCAAGGACAAAGCCTGGCATGACGTGCCGTGTGACTTTGGCTTGCTGATCGTCAACATCGGCGACATGCTGCAGGAAGCCTCGGGCCACTATTACCCGTCCACCGTGCACCGGGTGCTCAACCCGAGCGGACCGGCTGCCAAAAAATCGCGCATTTCCATGCCGCTGTTCCTGCACCCGAACCGTGAGGTGGCGCTGTCAGAGCGCTATACGGTGGAGCAATATTTCAATGAGCGCATGCAGGAACTTCGCGGGGTGCGCAAGGCCGCCTGAAATCGCCTCAAGGCCACCTCAAAACGACCTCGAAACAGCTTCTAATATACCTAAATTGGGTATATTACAGGCTAATTTAGCGGTTTTTTGACGAAAAACTGATCATATTGGCCTCTAGCTCTCGTGTTTAATAGAGTTTTAGCTATATTTAATATAGCATTCTGGTTTTCTTTCTGGGTCGCTGCCTGAGTTGCTTTGCAGATCGTGGCCACACTGCATTGACGTATCAGTGGAAATAGCCCGGCTTGTGCAGTCTTGTTCCCTCCACGTCCATGCCTGTGCGCATCAGCAAGCCTTCCAGTATTGATAGCCACTCTGAGGGGTGATGGGGTGTTCGCAAAATTTGAAGACCCTGATTCCCACAATGCATCTTCACAAGCGGGCCAGACTTGTCTACAGTCGCCC
>JANOMD010000017.1:0-1689 GCA_031420135.1 Rhodoferax sp.
TTTGTCGGGCGGCTTGATGGAAGCGGTGTTGATGATGCGCTCGGTTGACGCCTGCAGCTATGCCGACTGGTGGGCGGTGTTCTGCCCGGCGCCGCATGAACTGCAAAACTGGCTGACGCCGGTGACCGTCAGCGACCGCAGCGACCCCAAGCTGGCCCACCTTGACGGACTGAACCTGTCACGCGCGTGGTGCTGGCGCACCTTGAAGCGCGAGCTGCCCAAGCCATTCCAGAAACCAGCCGACCTGGCGATCAAGCAGCACCTGGCGGCGTCCCTGCCTCATGCTGGCGCGGGCCACTACGTCGGGACGCACTGGCTGGCAAGTTTTGCCGCGCTGGCGTTGACGGAAGGTGTTGAAGCGGATCCAGCGCGCCAAGATGCCCCGGAGCCTGCGCCTTAGCATCATTTCGGGCTATGTCTGCGTTAACTGTTGCGATTGGAACCTGCCGAGCGCTTCGCACAGACAAGCAGTAGGCGAGATGCTTGTGCGGTAGCGCTCCAGCATGCGCCGCCAGCCCAAGTAAATTTCCAGATACTTGGTAGCCACCCCGTGAAAGCGCCCCATCCACTGCTTGAGGCGACTGTCGTAGGCGTTGACATTTTGAATATGGAAGGCCCCGTCGATGACCCGGATGCCCTGCTGGACATTGATGGCGCGATGGGTAAGGCCGATATCACGGGCCACCGTTTGATAGACCCGGGCACCATCTGTGCAAAGAATGGCATCCTTGTCCACCAAGGGGCGCAGCACGGCGGTGATGTGGGGCGCGTCGATCTTCTCCAGCCGAAAATCAGCGGTCTGGCCGCTACGGTCACGCACCACCAACACCGCAATGTGCTCCCACTGGGCGCCCACCCCGCCGCGTTTGCGTGCCGGCCGTGGCAACTTGCGTTGCCCCTTGAAAGACTCCAAAAAGAAGGTCTCATCGGCCTCGACAATCCCGCCTTCGTGCGCGGGGCGGTGCGTGGCAGCCGCCTCCAGAAAACGATGACGCCAGCGAAACGAGGTGTTTTTATCAACACCACAGCCTTGGGCCGCCTGGCGCACGCTCACGCCCTCAATCAATGCCTGACCATAGCGCAACCATTGCTCACGCTTGCGCAAGTGCGCCAAGGGCGTCCCTGTGAGCGCATTGCAGGTCTTGCCGCAAGCGTGGCAACGCATGCGTGCCAGTCCATGGCTGTGACCCCAAGGTCGTAGTTGTTGGGCTGACGCCTGGCAGTAGGGGCATACGTCGGGACCCCGAAGTACGCTGGCAACGGCTGCGGCTGACGTATTGGGGAGCCCATCCAGGGCACCTCGCATCTGAGCTCGTTGCTTTGTACTCAGAGATGCCAGTTGGCTCAGAAGTCTGACAAAGTCGCTTTGGTCCATGTCGCACCTCCATTCTGCTCATATCAGATTTACTTTAGGCGGCAAATTGGTTTTTCAACAGTTAACGCAGACATAGCCTCATTTCGGCCTCTAGCCCCCGTAATACGTGCGTAAGAAGCTATTAAAACTATAGCCTCTGCGAGGCGACAAGATGCGGTTTTTTTTAGATCGGGCTGACCTGCCCGACATCAGGTCGCTCCAGCCATTGCGCCAGGTCGTCGGCGAGTTGCTGGCTGGCCGCTGCTGCAGCGCTCCAGGCCTTGACCCTGGCTTGCAGGTCGTTGCCGTAGTGCGTGAAGTCGCTGCGGTCTGGC
>JANOMD010000018.1:0-3652 GCA_031420135.1 Rhodoferax sp.
GGCATGGACTTGAACGGCAAGTTCGCCAAAACCGGCATTCCGGCCAGCATCGTCACCAAGTTTTTGGCCGAGCACGGCGTGGTGGTGGAGAAGACTGGGCTGTACAGCTTTTTCATCATGTTCACCATCGGCATCACCAAGGGCCGCTGGAACAGCATGCTGACCGCCTTGCAGCAGTTCAAGGACGATTACGACAAAAACCAGCCGATGTGGCGCATCCTGCCCGAGTTCTGCCAGAAGTACCCCAAATATGAAAAAATGGGTCTGGCCGACCTGTGCCAGCACATCCATGCGCTGTACGCCAAGTACGACATCGCACGCCTGACCACCGACATGTATCTGAGCGATTTGACCCCCGCCATGAAGCCAAGCGATGCCTATGCCCACATTGCCCAGCGCAAGACCGAGCGGGTCGAAATCGACGAACTCGAAGGGCGCATCACCGTGGGCCTGGTCACACCTTACCCGCCCGGCATTCCACTGCTGATTCCGGGCGAAGTCTTCAATAAAAAGATCGTTGCCTACTTGAAGTTTTCACGCGAATTCAACGCCCAGTGCCCCGGGTTTGAGACCGACATCCACGGGCTGGTGGAGATTGAGGGCGACGATGGCAAGATTCACTACTATGCAGATTGCGTGGCGACGCCTGAGCCTGAAACCGCAGTTGTGGCGGGACGTGAGGTCCATGTGGGCAACAAGGGGCCTTACCGCCGTACGGTTTGAGTTTTTGGTACTGGTTTCAAATTGGAGTCGAATCGGCCCAATAGCAGTTTGAAATTGTTAGAAATAATTTGCTATATTTAAAATAGCAAACTATCTATATAATACGTGAGCTAGATGCCAATTTGATCGGTTTTTTCAGAAAAAGTAGCGATTTTTACGCATAAATTAACCTGCAGGTTAATTTTTAACGATAGTTTTGCCAATTCAGGCTTCAGCGATGCCGCCCACCACCTGGCTGAATCCGCCGTCAACGTAGGTAATTTCAGCCGACACGCCGGCGGCCAGGTCGCTCAACAGAAAGGCCGCCACATTGCCCACGTCGTCAATCGTGACGTTGCGGCGGATCGGTGAATTGGCCGCCACCACGCTCAAAATCTTGCCAAAACCCTTGATGCCGCTGGCCGCCAGCGTTTTGATGGGCCCGGCACTGATGCCGTTCACGCGCATGCCTGGCCTGTCCGGAATATGGCCCAATGACTCGGCCAGGTAACGCACCGACGCCTCCAGCGACGCCTTCGCCAAACCCATGGTGTTGTAGTTGGGCACGGTGCGCAGTGCGCCCAGGTAGGTGAGGGTGAGCAGGGCGGACTTTGCGTTCAGCATCGGCAGCGCGGCTTTGGCCATGGCCGGGAAACTGTAGGCACTGATGTCATGGGCGATCTTGAAGCCCTCGCGACTCAGGCCTTCCAGAAAATCCCCCGCAATAGTTTCGCGTGGCGCGTACCCGATGGCGTGCACAAAGCCATCAAATGTGGGCCAGTGAACGGCTAAATCGGTGAACATCTGGGTGATTTGCGCGTCCGACCCGACATCGCAGTCAAAAATCAGCTTGGAGCCGAAATCCGCCGCAAACTCGGTGATGCGCTCCTTGAAGCGCTCGCCAACATAGCTGAAGGCCAGCTCGGCACCTTCACGGTGACAGGCTTTGGCGATGCCATAGGCGATGGAGCGGTTGGAGAGCACGCCCGTGATCAGGAGTTTTTTGCCAGCGAGAAAGCCCATGGATGTTCCTTTTTGTGATTGCTTTTGAGTATTTTTGAATGTTTTTCTCAATGGTGCAGAATTGTCGCATGCGAGGTTTGCTTGTTTTTCTGTTGTTTGCCACGGCCCAGCCCGGTTGGGCTGCGTCGGCCTACTCGGTTTGGGGGACCTTCAAGTATCCGCCAGGGTTTGAGCAATTCGACTATGTGAATATCCAGGCACCCAAGGGCGGCGAGCTGCGCCTGGTGGCCGGTTCGCGCATCTCCAGCTACGACAAATACAACCCCTTCACGCTCAAGGGCACGCCGCCGTCCCTGCTGGTGGAATTGCTGTTTGAATCTCTTTTGACCGGTTCGATGGACGAGATTGGCGTGGGCTATGGCTTGCTGGCCGAGGATGTGGAAGTGGCGCCGGACCGGTTCTCCGTCACCTTCCGGTTGCGCCCTGAGGCACGTTTCCACAATGGCGATCCGGTGCTTGCAAGTGACGTGAAGTACAGCTACGACACGCTGATGGGCAAGCATGCCTTGCCGGCCTATGCCGCAGTACTGGTCGATGTTGCGGGCTGCGATGTGCTGGACGCGCGCACTGTAAAGTTTCGCTTCAAGCGGCCCGACCGGCAACTGCCACTGGTGGTGGGGGGCCTGCCGGTGTTCAGCCCAAAATGGGGCGTCGAGGGTGACAAGCTCAAGAGCTTTGACAAAGTTGTGTTCGACATGCCCGTTGCCAGTGGTGCTTACCGCATTGCCCCGGTACGATTCGGCAACGACATCACCTATACCCGAGACCCTTCCTACTGGGGGCGTGAGTTGCCGGTGCGCCGGGGCACCAACAATTTCGACCGGATCACCGTCAAAATTTACCGCGACAACACGGCGCAGCTTGAAGGCCTCAAAGCCGGTGAGTTTGACCTGATGGAGTTTTTCTCGGCCGGTGACTGGACGCGGCGCATGACCGGAAAGCGCATCGACAGAGGCGAGCTGGTGAAATCGCCGTTCAATCACCGCCGGCCGGACGGTTTCTACAGCTATTTCATGAATCTGCGGCTGGCCAAGTTTCAGGACCGACGCGTGCGCATGGCACTGAATCTGGCGCTGGACTACGAGTGGATGAACCGCCAGCTTTTTCGCAACAGCTACAAGCGGGTCAATGGTATTTTTGGCAGTACCGACTGTGGGGCAACCGGCCTGCCAGATGCGGGCCAACTGGCTTTGATGGAGCCATTGCGCGCCAACCTGCCCGCTGACACCTTTGGCGCGATGACCGTGCAGCCGCGCACGGATGGCAGCAACTCATTGCGTGCGAACCTGCGCCAGGCCAGGCAATTGCTCAAGGAAGCCGGCTGGGAATTTCGTGATGGAGCGCTGCGCAACGCCGCCGGAGAAGCGCTGACGGTCGAACTGCTGGACAGCTCGGAGGCCAAGGCAGAGACCACTACCGCGTCATGGCGTCGCGCACTGGAAAAGCTGGGAATTGAACTGAGATACCGCACTGTCGATGCAGCGCTGTATTTTGAACGGCTCAAGACCTTCGAGTTTGAGTTGATCGGTGTGGCTTTTGCGGGCACCCACTTTCCCGGCAGCGAGTATGCCGACCTGTTTGGTAGCAAGGCCGCCGATACACCCGACTCCAACAACGTGGGTGGCATCAAAAGCCCGGCCATTGATGCGTTGATCAGCCGCATGGCGGGCGCCGACAACCGGGATGAATTTCTGAGCGCGTGCCGCGCACTGGATCGCGTGGTGGCACACGGCCACTACATGGTGCCGGCCTGGACCAGCAACGAAAGCCGTGTGGCCTATACCGCCTGGAAGCTTGCGCGACCCGCCGCCGTGCCGCCCTATCCGCCCGAAGGCGTTTCCTACATGGTCTGGCCCATGACCACCTGGTGGGCACGGATGCCGGCGCAAACCGCCCCCTCAGTGTCGGCAAAACTGCCCTGAACCCA
>JANOMD010000019.1:0-8369 GCA_031420135.1 Rhodoferax sp.
CGCCTGATTTTGCCTGGCGCCACCTTACCCGTCCACTGAACTGGTCGGCCGTGGTGCATGCGATGGATCAACTATTCACCGGTTCTGAAGGCACTGATTTGGACCTTGACACCGGCGAGAGTGCTGCCTCGATTGCGCCGCTTGGTGTCAGGGCTTCGCTGCTGGTTGATTTGTCCAAAGACAACCGCATGTACTTGCGTGCCCGTCTGGCCCTGGCGGGCTTTATCGAGGTTAAAGAGGCATCGAACGGCGGGCAAGCGCTGGAGTTCGCGCGCCAACGCAATTTTGACTTGGTCATCGTCAATCTGGATGTGCCCGAGCTGGAGGGCTGGAAACTGGCCGATCAACTGGTTGCGCTTGAGCCTGCGATTGGCTCGATTGTTCTTAGTACTCGCCGTACATCGTGGCATGTGCAAGAGCGTGCTGAACAGGCTGGCTGCCTGGGTGTGCTTGAGATTCCGTTTGACCCGGTTCAGGTGCTGGAGATGCTGCGCAAAATTTAGCGAAGGAACAAGTATTTCGTTACTTGGGTGCTCAATTGCCCTGACGGGGGGTATTTCGAAAGCAGTCCAGCGCGCGGGCCAGGCTCGCCTCTATCGGGTAGGGTTCGCCCCCGAGCTGAGCCGCCAGCAACTCAGCGCACAAAACCGACCAGCTCAATCCCCGTGAACCATAGCCGGTGTTGATACAAAGCATTGCCTGATTTGGTGCATCCTTGCGATCATTCAACAACCCCACCAAGGGCAACCGGTCCAGTGTTGAGGAGCGTATGTTTTGCCACGCCTTCACTGCACCAGCCTCGAACTGGTCGGCCAATGCCTCTGCCGTATCGGGCAGCAATTTCGCAAGGCGGGCCAAATTGGCCTGATGCGCCTGTTGGATCGTCAACTGTGGCAATGTGTCAGGGGTAAACGTGGCACCGGCACACCAGGTTGGGCCAGCCGTTGTGGGAACGTGGGGTACGAAAGTTCCGTGGCCGTTCACGGCAATCAATGGCAAGTCACGCAGGTCGGAGCTGCGCTGTGGCGCCCAGGACACCTGACCATGAAAGCCGACCAGTGGACTTCGCAGTTGCAAGCGATTTTCAGCGAGCAGGGCAACACTGCCACCCGCGCATGCGATGACGACCAGGCTGGCCTCTGCCAGCACGGTTTGAGCCGCATCGCGCAGTATCCATTCGTTGGCAACCCGTTGGATCGAGGCGACTTGCGATGTCCCGTGGAAGCGAACCCCTGGTTGCGACAGCCAGGCGTGCACCAAACGGCCTGGCTTGACCCACGCACCCGACGGCAACCAGAGCGGTGGCTCGTTGGGCTTGAGCGACATGACGCCGCTGTCTGACCAATCTTCATCGTTGACCAAAAATTGGGCGGCCTGCTGGCGGGTCATTGACAGGCCCGAACGCAGCAACCGCGTACGCATGCTGTCGTCTGCGCTGGGCTGAGGCATCATCAAGCCGACTGGCAGGCCAGAGGCGCCATCCGCCGGTGCAGCCCCTGCGCCCAAAACCAACACGTCCCAGCCACGGCGGGCCAGTGAGGCTGCGGTACCTGCCCCCGCCAGTCCGGCGCCGATCACAACGCAATGCGTTGGTGGCAGAAGCGCATTGGCAAAATGCCGCCGACTGGCTTTGGGTTGCCAGCGAGGGTTGAAGCAGACTTGAAGCGGTGTCAGCGGTGTCGAATCGCCACCTGGCTGTCGGTCAAATCCGTGGTTCGAGAAAACCTCCAAGGTGCCGGGCTCGGCCTTGTCGACGGTCAGCAGGGTGCCGCGTCGGCAAGTCCGCACCAAGGCCTGCAGGGCCCATCGGTCCCAAATGTCCGCGTCAAACCGGGGTAGAGAAATTTCATCCGCAAGAAAGCTTTGCGCACGTAGCATGGCCTTCAGCTCACCAACGCACAGCGTCAAAAGCACATGCCCATGCTCAAAAACCAATCGATTGAAGCCTACTTCCAGATACCGGGTTTGGGCAGTCAAGATTTGCGCTAACGTGGGAGGGGCAACGGCGGGCAGAGCGGCTGTGCAGTCAGGTGGCGCTTTGTTCAAACTGTTACACAAGACAACATAGTGAAGCATTCGAGGCCGATCTGGGTCGGACTTCCACGCCGCCCAACGGGCCAAAAACCGATTGCCTGCCTGCCAGTCTGTGTCCAGAATCCGCCAGGCAGGCTGGTTGCGCCATGGTGCGAATGAATCCGGCCCCATGGCTATTGGGCCGGTCAGCCGGTCTGCTATCAATATCTAGGCACTGGGCGGCACATAGCCTTGGGCCGCGTCGGCACCGCCGCCAAAAAAGTGTGCTTCCATCTGTCGTGCAAGGTACTGGCGCGCCCGGGCGTCAGCCAGATTCAGCCGATTTTCATTGACGAGCATGGTTTGATGTTTCAGCCAGGCAGCCCAAGCTTCCTTGCTCACGTTTTGCCAAATCCGGGTTCCCAATTCGCCGGGGTAGGGCGCAAAATCAAGCCCTTCGGCCTCTTTGTCGAGTTTGATGCATTTGACCATTCGTGCCATTTGTGTTTCCTTATTTTGGTTCGCCGAGGCGTTGAATTGACCCCTGCCTGCCTGCCGGATTTTGCAATCCAGTGCAGGCGGTGAAAGCCATTGCCGTGATGGATCACGGTTTGCTTGCGTATTATCGAGGTTTACGATCCAACCGTTGGTTTATGAAACAGCAATTGGGCGCAAGTCGCCGCGTGTCGTGCAGGAGTTTGATGCCTCCTTCCTGATCTAAACCTCGTGCGCTGCAAGGTACTGGCAAGTAGGCGATAATCGGGGTTCCGCGATAACCAACTGAAGGTCCAGCCAATGTCTCGAGCTGAAGCTAAAACCGCCGTCCTGCCTGACGGATTGCGGTACAAATCAAAGGTATCGGGTTCGCCCTTTGCAGCCGCCGCATCTTTCGGTGGTGCCACCATGTCCTGTTTTATGTGTGGCAAGCACCGTGCGCGCTCGCTGATGGGAACCCGTAAGGTGCTGGGCAAAGCCCAAGCTGTCTGTTCGCCTTCCTGCAAGGCACTGGACGAAACCCTGGCGGGGTAAGTTCAAGTCCGCCGATGCTACCAATCGGCAGGTTGATGCGCGTCTGACCCATCTTTCCACAATGGCAATGCCGCGCTGGTGGCGCTGTAAAATTAATCTGTAGGTTAATTTGGTGCTCCGCAAGTAGCGTTTTTGCTAAAAAATTGATCAAATAGGCCGTAAGCTCGTTTATTATATAGATTGTTTGCTATTTTTATAGTAGTAAACTTTTTTTGATCTATTGCACTAGGGTTTTGCGGGAATTCGTTCGCCAATTTACAGCCCGTCATGCTTTTTTCATCTATCCAATCAATTTCTTCGTATTTTGACGGCAAGGTGTAGCACTGTAAATTCAGGGTTTCCATTTTCCTTTTCACACTGACATGGCCGCATTTCACGAAGCACAAGTTTTGACCGTGCACCACTGGACCGACAAGCTGTTCAGTTTCACCACCACGCGTGAACCAGGGTTCAAGTTCTCCAACGGCCATTTCACAATGATCGGGTTGAAGTCTGACGCGAAACCCCTGGTTCGCGCCTACAGTATCGCCAGCGCCAACTATGAGGAAAACCTGGAGTTTTTGAGCATCAAGGTGCCCAATGGCCCGCTGACTTCCAGGCTTCAGCACATTGAGGTGGGTGACACGGTGATCGTCGGGCGCAAACCCACAGGAACACTGCTGATAGATTACCTGTTGCCTGGCAAGCGCCTGTATCTGCTGTCCACAGGAACGGGCCTGGCGCCCTTCATGAGCATCGTGCGCGACCCGTCCACCTACGAGAAGTTCGACCGCGTGATTTTGGTGCATGGGGTTCGGGAAGTCGAAGAACTGGCTTACCGTGAGTACCTCACTGAGCACCTTCCCGCGCACGAGTTCCTGGGTGAAATGGTCGCCAAACAACTGAGTTATTACCCTACTGTGACACGTGAAGAATTCATCAACCAGGGCCGTGTGACCGAATTGCTGGACAACGGCAAGCTGCATGAAGACCTGGACTTGCCGCCGCTCGATCCTATGGATGACCGCGTCATGATCTGCGGCAGCCCGGCAATGTTGAAAGACCTCAAACACATGATGGAAGCGCGCGGTTTTCATGAAGGCAACACCAGCCGGCCCGGGGATTTTGTGATTGAACGGGCGTTTGCGGAGCAGTAGGCTGAATTTGCATTGAACTTAATCCCCCGACAATGGCCGAACAGACTCTTTCTGAAAGGCTTTGATCTTGGATTTCTTGACCCGAATGTTCGACCAAACCCCCCGGCGCGTTTTTGCGCTGATCAGCCTCGGTTGCGTTGCCTTGCTCGCTTACGGCCTGTATTTGCAGCACGTTGAGGGCCTGGAGCCGTGCCCGATGTGCATCGTGCAGCGCTATGCGCTCATTGCCGTCGCCCTCATTGCAGGCATCACCGCCTTTAGTGCCCGAAAAACTTTGCATATGACGGGTAGCGCGCTGATGTTGCCGGCCTCAGGATTTGGTGCTTTCGTTGCCGCCCGCCAAAGCTGGTTGCAGTGGTACCCGCCTGAAGTCGCCTCCTGCGGGCGTGATTTCTACGGCATGATTGAAACCTTCCCCCTGCAGCGCGCCATTCCGATGATCTTCAAGGGCGGTGGCGATTGCACCAAGGTTGATTGGACGTTTTTGGGTGGCTCGATTGCCAACTGGTCGTTTCTTTGCTTTACCGCAATTGCAGTAGTCGCGCTGGTGCTCATGGCGCGGCGCGGGTCGCCGTCGCGCTCCTACAGCTTCTTCACCAGCACCTGACTTTTGCGATCCCAGTTGTACTTGCGCTTGCGCGCATCGGGCAGCCAATCCGGGTCGACCTGCACAAAGCCGCGTTTGATGAACCAGTGCATGGTGCGTGTCGTCAGCACGAAGATGCTGTCCAGCCCAGCCGCCTTCGCGCGTTGCTCGATTCGCTTCAGCACCCGCTCGCCATCGCCCTGATTCTGCACGGCGGGTGACACGGTGAGGGCCGCCATCTCGGCTGTTTTCGCCTCGGGGTAGGGGTACAGTGCGGCGCAGGCGAAGATCACGCCATCGTGCTCGATGATGGTGTAGTTGCCTGCGTCGCGCTCAATCTCGGTGCGGCTTCGTTTGACCAGGGTACCGTCTTGCTCAAAGGGTTCAATCAACTGCACGATGCCGCTCACATCATCACCCGTGGCCTCGCGCAGGCTCTCCAGTTTTTCATCGACGATCATCGTGCCAATGCCGTCGTGTACGTAGATCTCCAACAGCAGCGAGCCATCCACCGCAAACGGCAGGATGTGGCTGCGTTCCACGCCGCCTTGGCAGGCCTTCACGCAGTGCTGCAAATAGAACGCCGTGTCGCTGGGCAAAAGGGCTGGCGGCAATTCGCGCAGCAGCTTTTGCGCGGCGGCCAGAGGCAGCTCGGTGTCGATGGGGTTGTCGTCACTGGCGCTCTGGGTGGGGTCGCAGAGAATTCCCGGAATCTCGGTCAAAAAGATCAACTTGTCGGCTTGCAGCGCCACGGCAACCGACGTGGCCAGCTCTTCCATCGTCAAATTAAACGCCTCGCCTGTGGGCGAGAAACCGAAGGGCGACAACAACACCATCGCGCCAAAATCGAGCGTGCGCATGATGCCCGCCGTGTCCACCTTGCGCACCAGGCCGGAATGCTGAAAATCCACGCCATCGACGATGCCCAGGGGCCGCGCCGTGATGAAGTTGCCCGAAATCACCCGCACGGTGGAGCCGGCCATCGGCGTGTTGGGCAAGCCCTGGCTGAAGGCCGCTTCAATCTCATAGCGCAACTGGCCAGCGGCTTCCTGCGCACAGTCAAGCGCCACACTGTCGGTGATGCGCACGCCTTGCGAAAACTTGGGCTCGTGCCCCTTGGCGCGCAGTTGTTCGTTCACTTGCGGGCGAAAGCCGTGTACCAGCACGATCTTCACGCCCATGCTTTGAATCATCGCCAGGTCTTGTGCAAGGTAATGCAGTTTGCCCGCTGCAATCGCCTCGCCAGCAATGCCCACGACGAAGGTTTGGTTGCGAAACTTGTGGATATAAGGTGCCACCGAGCGGAACCAGGGGACGAAGGTGAAATTGAAGACGGAGGACATGGGTGCTGCTGATTTTTCTGGGGGCATTAAATTTACAGAAACGGATTCACCACGGTCAGTGAACCGTACCGTTGGCCGTGCTGCATGTCTTCAGAGTACAGCGTTTTTGCCTCGGCGCGCAACGCTGCTTCAACCACCATCGCATCGAAGATCGACAGATGATGCGTCACTGCTTTTTCGAGCGCGGCACCGATCAGTGCCAAATCACTTTGAATCAGCGGCCAACTTGCGTAAGCCAGCGCTAAATCCCTGGCAGCTGCAGGTGGCATTTTCTGCTTGCGTGTCAACACATTGAACAGCTCGATGAGCACCTGCGTGCTGATGACACCATCACCGCTTTTGCTGGATTGTGCGACCAGTTTTCTGGCTTGCTTTTGTCTTTTTGAGTCTGAGGTGTCAGTGCAATAGACGAGCACATTGGTGTCAAAAAACACACTCATTGCACTTTTGGGTGAGCGCGGTTTTTGCTGTGTACACCCTGTGCTTGCAGCCGATCACGGGCGCGGAAGTCGCCTTCGTAAAGTTCTTCGCGCAGCGTACGGCGCTTTTGCCCGGTATTTGAAGCAGTCGAAGACGCTGTTTTGAGGTTGGACGAGGTTTGCGCGGTGGCCAGGTCAATCGCAGCCATCAGGTTGATGGTTGCATCAGCACGCTGTTTGGCAAGCGTTTTTTCAGGCTCGTTGACGTAAACCTGCAAAAAGTCCCGTACCTTGGCGCTCAGTGAGGTGCCTTGTTGAATCGCGCGTACCCGAGCCTGCTTGATCAGATTTTCGTCAACAGAGAGGGTTAAATTCGACATTAAACAACCTCATTTTTTGATGAACGAGACGGCATTTTAACACGTAAACACGTAAACATGTGAACACGTGAACAAGTGCCGTGAGCGATAATATCTGTAATGTCAGACTTAGTCATCGAGTTCCCCGAATCCCTGCCCGTATCCGTCAAGCGCGATGAAATCCGGGCCGCGATTCAAGCGAACCAAGTCGTTATTGTTTGCGGTGAGACGGGCTCTGGAAAAACCACGCAGTTGCCCAAAATCGCACTGGCCATGGGCCGGGGCAAACTCAACTACCCCGAGGGTCAGCGCGGCAAGCTGATCGGCCACACCCAACCGCGCCGCATCGCCGCCAGCTCGGTCGCCAAGCGCATCGCGGAAGAGCTTAAAACGCCGCTGGGCGAGGTGGTCGGCTTCAAGGTGCGGTTTCAGGATCGATTGAGCAAAGACGCCTCAGTCAAGCTGATGACGGACGGCATTTTGCTGGCCGAAACGCAGACCGATCCGCTCTTAAACGCCTACGACACGATCATCATCGATGAGGCGCATGAGCGTTCTCTCAACATCGACTTTCTGTTGGGCTACCTGCGCCAGATTCTGCCGCGCCGCCCGGATTTGAAGATCATCGTGACCTCGGCGACGATTGACGCGGATCGGTTTGCTACGCATTTTGCATCGCGCAACGGCCCCGCGCCGGTGATCATGGTCTCGGGCCGCATGTTCCCGGTCGAGCAGCGCTACAGGCCGTTTGAGGAGTCGCGCGAATACGACTTGAACTCGGCCATCGCGGATGGTGTCGATGAACTCTGGCAGAACGTTCACAACAGTGGCGACATCCTCGTGTTCTTGCCTGGCGAGCGCGAGATCCGTGAAGCAGCAGATCATCTGCGCAAGCATTTAAGCCATCAACCGTTGTTTCGCAATTCCGAAGTGCTGCCGCTGTTTGCGCGCTTGAGCCAGCCCGAGCAAGACCGCATTTTTGATGGCCATACCGGCAGGCGCATTGTGCTGGCGACTAACGTCGCCGAGACATCGCTCACCGTACCAGGCATCCGCTATGTGATTGATGCTGGCACAGCGCGCATGAAGCGCTACAGTTTCAGAAGCAAGGTGGAGCAACTGCTGGTCGAGCCCATCAGCCAATCGTCCGCGAACCAAAGGGCAGGGCGTTGCGGTCGTGTGGCCAACGGCATCTGCATTCGTCTCTATGACGAAAAAGAATTTGACGGCCGGCCAAAATTTACCGAGCCAGAAATCCTGCGCTCATCGCTTGCAGGTGTGATCTTGCGCATGAAGTCGCTGCACCTGGGCATCGTTGAAGACTTCCCGTTCCTGGAGCGCCCCTCCAGCCGCGCGATTGCCGATGGCTACCAGTTGCTCAATGAACTCGGCGCGGTGGACGATGCCAACGAGCTGACTCGCATGGGCCAGGAGTTGGCGAAGCTGCCGCTGGACCCGCGCGTGGGCCGCATGATCATCGAGGC
>JANOMD010000020.1:0-2410 GCA_031420135.1 Rhodoferax sp.
GCCGACGGCAGCCTGCAAGTCAGGATCACCGGCGATCAAGGCTCTGGCGTGCTGAGTTCCATGACACAGGCCAATGGCCTGATCGTGCTGCACCATGAGCAAGGCAATGTGGCGCCTGGCGACAGCGTGGAGGTGATGATGTTTGAAGGCATGATTTAAGGAGAACCCATGGCCAAAGATTTCGACGCGATGGAAGACAGCAACCGCTCTGGCAATCCCGACATCCATGAGGTGATCGCGGCATCGCGCCGAACCCTGCTCAAAGGCGGGGTGGCGGCGTCTCTGGTGGCGATACTGGCGCCTCTGGCTGGTTGCGCCACGGGACGCGTGAGTGGCCCCAGGATTGGCTTCAAGGGGATTCCCGTCGGCATGGGTGACGCGCTGGTGGTGCCCGAAGGTTACGTCGCCACGCCGCTGGCACGCTGGGGTGAGCCGGTTGGCATTGCCGGCAACATGCCAGCCTTCAGGATGGACGGATCCAACTCGGCGGCGGAGCAGGCCGTGCAGATCGGCATGCACCATGACGGGCTGGAATATTTTCCACTGGCCGGTTCGCGCCGCGGGCTGATTGCCATCAACCACGAATACACCGACGACGGCCTGTTGCACGTGGGCGGCTTCAACAACATGAACCCCGAGAAGGTTCGCAAATCCCAAAATGCGCATGGACTGTCGGTCTTTGAGGTGGAACTCAAGGACAACCAGTGGCAAATGGTGCTGCCGTCGCGCTATGCGCGGCGCTTGCCGATGAGTGCGCCGTTCACCTTAACCGGCCCGGCAGCGGGGCACGCACTGTTGCGCACCTCGGCAGACCCCACCGGCCGCACGGTGCTGGGCACGCTGAACAACTGCGCCAGCAGCCAGACGCCGTGGGGCACTTACCTGTCGGGCGAAGAAAACTGGGCCTTCTATTTTGGCGGTGCCGACACGCCCACGCCAGACCAGCGCCGCTGGGGCGCACGCAAGGACGGTGCCTACCAGTGGGAAAAACACGACCCGCGGTTCGATTTGAAACAGAATCCGAATGAGTTCCACCGTTTTGGCTGGGTGGTTGAAGTGGACCCGATGGACCCCACCAGCACGCCTGTGAAACGCACTGCGCTGGGGCGCGCCGCGCATGAAGGTGCCTGGGTCGGCGTTACCCGGGATGGCCGCGCCGTGGTTTACTCCGGTGAGGACGCCCGGTTCGAATACATCTTCAAATTCATCAGCCGGGACAAAATTGCTGCCGCCGGTGGTGGCCTGACCCAGGCACAGGCCAATAAAGACCTGCTCGATCACGGCACCCTGTACGTGGCGCGTTTTGACGCCGACGGCTCCGGCCGATGGCTGCCCCTGACGCACGGCCAGGGCCCGTTGACCGCCGCGAATGGTTTCGCCGACCCGGGCGAAGTCCTCATCAAGGCGCGCCAGGCGGGCGACATCCTTGGCGCCACCAAAATGGACCGCCCCGAGTGGCTGGCAATTGACCCGCACAGCGGTTGGGTCTATTGCACGCTGACCAACAACAGCGCGCGCGGCCAGCCCAACCAGCCCGCAGTGGACGCTGCCAACCCGCGCGCCAACAACAGCATGGGCCAGATCATCCGCTGGAAAGACGATGGCGACTTTGATGGTGCCGGTTTCACCTGGAACCATCTGGTGCTGGCAGGCGACCCGGCCAACGAACGCGCAGAAGCCAAAGGCAATATCAAGGGCGACATTTATGGCTGCCCCGACGGCATTGCATTTGATGCGCGTGGCGTGTTGTGGATCCAGACCGACG
Source organism: Rhodoferax sp. (assembly GCA_031420135.1). Taxonomy (GTDB): domain Bacteria; phylum Pseudomonadota; class Gammaproteobacteria; order Burkholderiales; family Burkholderiaceae_C; genus JANYCG01. The sequence continues at coordinate 1,766 of JANOMD010000020.1, forward strand.
CCCACGCCACCCAGATGTACCAGGGTGAGTTCAAGGGCATCGGCAACAACCAGATGCTGGCCTGCGACCCGGCCACCGGCGAGACCCGCCGGTTCCTGACCGGCCCCACCAACTGCGAAATCACCGGCTGCACCTTCACCCCGGACGGCACCACGGTGTTCATCAGCGTGCAGCACCCCGGGGAGACGCCCAGTGACCGCAGCGACCCGCGCGAGCCGGGCAAATACTCCAACTGGCCTGACTTTGTGCAAGGCGGCCGGCCCAGGTCATCGACTGTGGCAATTCGCAGGAAGGACGGTGGGGTGATCGGAACCTGATCAGGACCATGTGGCGCCCGGCGACAGCGTGGAAGTGATGATGTTTGACGGAGCAGTTTAAGGAAAAAAATTAACCTTCAGGTTAATTTTTAACACCAAAACCACCGATTTTACCAAAAAAAACGATAAAATCAGGCTATAGCTCTCGTATTATATAGATAGTTTGCTATATTTTAAGTAGCAATCAAAACGACCTACCCAAACTATTTTGCGATCAACTCAGGTCCTGCGATGGTCTTTGCCAAAACCCCGCCGGGCATCTCGTCAGCGCTTTCCTTCTCCACCGTTTTATTCGCGCCAGGCACTGATTTGCGGGCGAACAGCGTAT
>JANOMD010000021.1:0-2712 GCA_031420135.1 Rhodoferax sp.
GACCCAAGTTGAGCGCCGAGCGATCAAAGACGCGGCTGAAGCAGCCGGTGCATCAACGGTTTATTTGATTGAAGAGCCGATGGCAGCAGCTATTGGCGCGGGTTTGCCGGTATCAGAAGCCAGCGGCTCGATGGTGGTGGACATTGGCGGTGGCACCACCGAGGTCGGCGTGATTTCACTCGGCGGCATGGTCTACAAAGGCAGCGTGCGCGTCGGTGGCGACAAGTTTGACGAAGCCATCATCAACTACATCCGGCGCAATTACGGCATGCTGATTGGCGAGCCCACGGCGGAAGCCATCAAGAAGAAAATTGGCTCGGCGTTTCCGGGCTCAGAAGTCAAAGAGATGGAAGTGCGCGGACGCAACCTGTCTGAAGGCGTGCCGCGCAGCTTCACCATCTCCAGCAACGAGATTCTGGAAGCGTTGACCGACCCGCTGAACAACATCGTTTCGGCCGTGAAAAACGCGCTGGAGCAAACGCCGCCCGAGCTGGGTGCCGATATTGCCGACCGCGGCATGATGTTGACTGGCGGCGGCGCGCTGTTGCGCGACTTGGACCGTCTTTTGGCCGAAGAAACCGGGCTGCCGGTGCTGGTGGCTGAAGACCCATTGACCTGCGTGGTGCGCGGTTGCGGCATTGCACTGGAGCGCATGGATCGCATGGGGTCGATTTTCACCTCGGAATGACCGCCCGGCCGTGACCCATGGCGGGCGTTGAGTCATTTTGACATGCGCCCGGCACAGCACTCACCCGCCAACTGGCCTGCTTCACCATGCCTTTAGGGACACTTGACCGAACGCCCCCGCCTTTTTTCAGGCAAGGGCCGTCTGCGCTGTCCAAACTGACTGTATTCAGCGCCCTGGCAGTGTTCCTGATGGTGGCGGACACCCGATTCAAGATCACGCAGCCCTTGCGTGTTGTCGTGGCCAGCGCATTGCGGCCGGTGCAGTGGATGGTGATGCAACCGATCCTGTGGACGCAAGGTGCTGGCAAGTATGTCGAGACACTTCAGGCGGCGCAATCGAGTGAAGATATGGCACGGCAAAAGCTGGGGCAGTTGTCACAGCGCGCCAACCAGGTCGAGCAGTTGACGCTTGAGAACCGCCGCCTGCGTCTGCTGCTGGCACTGCGCGAGCGCATTGAAACTCCCGCGCAGGCGGCGCAGGTGTTGTATGACGCGGCCGACCCCTATACCCGCAAGGTGATCATTGACCGGGGCCTGACGGCTGGGGTCGTGCCCGGCTCACCGGTGATCGACGAAACCGGCGTGCTGGGCCAGGTCACCCGCGTCTACCCGTCGGTGAGCGAGGTGACGCTGGTGACCGACCGCGACCAGACTATTCCGGTGCTGAACACCCGAACTGGCGCGCGCGGAATTGCCTTTGGCGATGGCAACGTGAACGCCGGCATGCTGGAGCTTCGCTACATGGCCGCCAACGCCGATGTCAAGGCCGGTGATTTGTTGACCACCAGCGGGGTCGATGCGGTTTACCCGCCGGGTTTGCCGGTGGCCCAGGTGGAGCGGGTTGAACTGCGGGCCGACAGCGCCTTTGCCCGCATTTACGGCCGGCCGCTGGCGCAAGTTGCGGCCACTGCGCATGTCATGGTGCTCACGCCTGTGACCCCCCAGGTGTCTGAGCGGCCTGGGGCCGAACCGGCTGCATTGGCCGGCCAAAAAAAGGCGGCTAAAAAATGACGCGCCACAAATCCCGCCCTCTGATCCGTCCTGATTCAAAGGCACGGCCATGATCATGCGCCAGGGGCAGCAACTGCTGCTGCCAGCCAACCCACTTTTCATCGCCAGCAGTTTGCTGTTGGCATTGGCGCTCAACATGCTTCAGAACATGGGGCTTTGGGGGCGCGCCGCCTGGGTTCCTGATGTGCTGGCGCTGGTGCTGGTCTTCTGGAGCGTGCACCAGCCGCAGCGCGTGGGCATTGGCATCGCGTTTTTCTTTGGCATCTGCATGGACGTGCAACAAAGCGCCCTGTTGGGCCAGCACGCATTGGCTTACACGGTGCTGAGCTTTTTGGCCATCGCCATTCACCGGCGCCTGTTGTGGTTCAGCGTGCCGTCGCAGGCGCTTCAGGTGCTGCCGCTGTTTGTCGCCGCGCACGCGATTGAACTGATTGTCCGCATGCTCGGTGGCGGCACCTTTCCCGGTATTCTGATGTTTGCAGCGCCGTTGATCGAGACGGCGCTGTGGCCGGTGGTCAGCATCCTGCTACTGCTGCCGCAGCGGCGCACGCCGAATCCTGATGCGAACCGACCCCTGTGAGATGGCCCCGGCCGGTCGGAAAATTGTCCCTTTTCTCGTGGTGATTTCTGATGGATGAATTGCGCAACGTCGAAGCGGACCTGGCTCGTTTTCGGGCGCGGGTGTTGATCGCCAGTCTGGTGGTCGTGCTGTGTTTTGCCGTGCTTGCAGCCAGGCTTTCGTATCTGCAGATCGTGCGCCATGAGGACCTCAAGGAGCAGGCCGAGAACAACCGCACGGCAATTGTCCCCATCGTGCCCAACCGGGGCCTGATTCTGGACCGCAATGGTGTCGTGCTGGCCACCAATTTCTCAGCCTATACGCTGGAGATCATGCCGTCCAAAGTGGCCAGCATCGAGCAGACCATGGGTGCCCTGAGCAGCGTGGTGGACATCACGCCGCGCGACCGCAAGCGCTTCAAGAAGCTGCTGGAAGAATCACGCAACTTTGAGTCC
>JANOMD010000022.1:0-14225 GCA_031420135.1 Rhodoferax sp.
TGGGGATCCAGCCAAGCATTCCGGCCAAGAACGTGGCCGAACTGGTCGCCTATGCCAAGGCCAACCCCGGCAAGCTCAACTACGCCGCAGGAACGACCTTCTTTCACCTCGCCGGTGAATTGTTCAAGCATGCCACTGGCACCGACATCGTTGCCATTCCCTATAACGGCACGGCGCCGCAGGTCACCGCGATGCTCGCCAACGAGGTGCAGGTGATCTTTGATCCGTTCGTTGGCTTGCAGCATTTCAAGTCAGGCCGCTTTCGGGCCCTTGCCGTCACGTCAGCCACCCGCTCCAGCCTGATGCCGGAGGTCCCGACGCTACAGGAAGCCGGCCTGAACGGGGTGGTGGTCGATACCTGGATTGGCATGTTTGCACCGGCCGGCACCCCCCGGCCGATCATCAATCTCCTGAACGCGGAAATCACCAAGATCATTGCAATGCCGGAAGTTCGCGCGCGCCTCGCCGCACTGTCCTATGAACCGGTGCAGACAACGCCAGAGCAGTTCGCCACGCAAATACAGTCCGACACGGCACGCTGGGCTAAAACCGTCAAAGACTCCAACTTCACGGTGAAAAAGTAGTGCCGGGCGGGCGGCGCAGGCGGGACCGGCAACGGCAGGCGATTTTTGGGCCGAAAGCGGCTGCTGCCTCAAGATTTTCCGCCGCCGGTGCGCCGCACCTCTTCGGCCAGCTCCTCGCCGCTTTTGTAATGCGGCACCCGGTTGAAGATGAAGCGTTTGACGCGCTGGGTGAAAGCGTTGGAGCCTTTGACTTCTTCGTTCCAGTACTTGTCGGCCAGCGCGATGTTGCGCGGCAGATCCACGTAGAAGCCGTCGCGTGAGCCTTGGCCACCGAAGTTGTAAAGCTTGCCATTGATGATGCGCCATGAATCGGCGTCGCCACCCCAGGGAATGCCATAGACGATGCCATTCGCGCAGTAACCGTTGTACTGCGGGATGTATTTCAAGGGCTCCTTGTCAAACAGCGCCTTGTGTTGCGGCGTTGCAAAGCGGAAGGTCACGTTGTCAATCACGGACTTGATGGCCGGGTCGCCCTTGCGGTGCTTGTTTTCGGTGAAGTAGGCAACCACGTCGTGGCCGAACAGCATCAGGTGTTTGTCGTCCCCATCGGCCACAGCGTTCAGCGGGCGAATTGAGCCTTCGGGGCTTTGTGTGGTGAGCGGCGCGCAGCCGCCCAGTGCAGCGATGGCAACAGCGCAAAGGACGAATTGGGTTGGCAGGGGCATGGGCATAAGGAAAGCTTCCGGTTCGGTGCAGTGATTCCACAATCTGGGATGAAATCGTCAGCATTTTACTGCGCGGCTAGCAGATTGGTCGCCCGCGTCATCCACTTTGATGAAAAACGGGTCGTTTCCACCCGCCTTTGAATTGACATTGGGTTGGGCTGTGCTTATAAACCAGACTGTCACCTCCATGATCGAAAGGAAGATTCATGTACCACCGACTCAAACCCATGCCGTACCCTGAGTGCCAGCGCCAGCAGTGTTACGTGCCACCCTCGCCGGAGCTGCTGCAAAACCTGCTGCAACGCTGGACCGACCTGATTGCCGAGAAGCGCCTGCCGCCCGACATGACCTTCAAGCAGTGGTTCGATTTTTGGGTGTCGTCGCGCCGGGGCGAAAGCTTTTTCGGGCTGGATGACGCAAGGGTTAACTTTGCACCGCATGTGAGCGCCGAGCTTATCAGCCGTCCGAAGAAAAAGCTGGCTGGGGTGGTCCGTACCGTGGTCTTGCTGGTGGATTTTCCAGACCGGGTGCATGCCATGGAAAACTCCAAGATTCATTTTGAACACATGCTGTTTGGGCTGGGCACTCAGTTCACCACCGGCTCCATGCGCGAATACTACCGGCGCATCAGCAACTTCAAGGCCGGTGCCAATGCGGCCGGGATTGACGTGCAAGGCGAGGTGTTTGGCTGGTTTCGCATGCCGCAGCCGCTTGCGTTTTATGCCGGCACCGACTCCGGCATGACGGATTCATTCCCGCGCAATGCGCCTGGCATGGCGCGCGACGCTGTGCTGGCAGCCCTGGGCGCCGGTGTGGACTTCAAACCCTACGACGCGTTGGGCGAAAAAATGGTCACTGCGCTGTTCGTCATACATGCCGGACGGGGTGCCGAGGAGACCGGCGAACGCAGTGACATCTGGAGCCACAAATGGGTGATTCCGGGCGGCCTTGATGTCGCCCCCGGCCTGCGAGTGTCCACCTACCTGACCGTGCCGGAAGACTGCAAGGTCGGCGTGTGCGCGCACGAGTGGGGACATCTGGCGGCACGCTGGGCCGACTTTTACGACACCGGGGAGAGTGAAAACATGGTCAGCAACGGCCTGGGCAGTTATTGCCTGATGGCGGCTGGCTCCTGGGGCAACGGTGGCACAACGCCGAGCCTGCCCAATGCCATGTTGCGCATGTTTCATGGCTGGATCGCACCCACTCTGGTGACCAAGACCACCGCCGCGCTGACGCTGGCACCCGCTGCCGAGGGTGGCCAGTGCATCGTGATCCAGAATAAAAAGACGATGAACGACAAGCAATACATCATCATTGAATACCGACGGCGGCAGTTTCAGGATTCGTTCCTGCCCGACGAAGGCGTGGCGATCTACATGGTTGACGAGTCCATCAACGATGTCAACGATGAAAACAACCTGGCTATCGAATTGATTCAGGCCGATGGCAAGCGTGACCTGGCGGGCCTATTCGGCGCGGGCAACCCCGGCGACACGGGCGACCTGTACCCGCACAAGTCCAAGCGCATCCTCGGCAAAGGCACCAAGCCCGCCTCCAACCTGGCGGGGGGCAAATGGAGCGGCGTCACCCTGCGCGTCAAGGGGCGCGCTGGGGACGATGTGATGGGGCTCGATGTCACGATTGCCTGATCAAATTGTGGCCATAGCCGCCGTCCAAAACGCATGTGCCAGCTCAGGGTGGGCAATGTCGTTGTGCGCGCCAGCCATGCCGCCGCCATTGCGAATGACATGGCTGCACTCCAGGTTGTAGATTTTCCGGGGTGCCAGAGCCAGCGCCTGGTCGGCGGCTGGCAGCTCCAGGTCAATCACCTCAATGCCAGCGCCGCGCAGGCCACACGCACCCACCGCGCCATATTTTGGCAAATCGCCCGGTGCCATGGCCACTTGCCCGGCAACACCCGCCGCCAGCGGGTACAGCCGGCCAACCGCCGTGTCATGCTCTGAGATCGTGGTGACGATAGGCCCGGCTACCCGTCCTTCTTTGACCATGCGGTAAAAGTAACCCGATTGGTCCGGTTTGGATGGGATGCTTTGGCAGTACGACCAAAGCGACAAGGCACCCTGCACCAGGAACAGGGAGTCGATCGGACGAGGCAGCCTGGCTCCCACCGGTCCGGTGGCCGCGGCCGACATCACAATGCAGCCAAAACTGTGGCCCATCAAATGAAATCGAACCCCGCTTGCCTGGGTTTGCTGCTGCATTCTGGAGACGAATTGAAAGCCGCAGCCTTCTCCGATGCTGCAGGCGCGGGCCTTCATTTTCCAGAACGACAGTTGCACCAGCGGGGACAACAGGCCCGAAAGAATCGAGCTGCCAATCCCAAAACTGCCGGCTTCGCCCTTGGCGTTTTGAAACGCCGCCTCGGCGTCAAACGGCTCCCGGTCCGCCCCCGGTGCGCCTGCGGCGCCCTGCGCGCCCAGATCGGCTTCGCGGTCGAGCGCCTGGTAAGCGGCGCGCACATTGGCTGGCATCTCGGGTGGGTCCATGTCATCAAGCGCGGCTTCAAAAATAATGCGCAGTGCCGCGCGCGCGGCCGGTGTTTCGGCAATCCGGTCGGCATATCGGTCAATCAGCCCATCAACCGAAAGCGCCGCGCCCGCAGAACTGGTTTCCAGTGCGGAAAAGGATGCCGAGCCAGCGCCCAGATCTTCGTCCCCAAACGGCAGGCTGGGCCAGTGCAAGCCCACCATCAGGGGGGCAAAGCCGGGGCGTTTTTGCCGCATTAGTTCCAGGTCATTGGCACACCCAGCCGCTGCAGCGATCCAGGCACTGTATTGCTTTCGGGCGGCGGCAACATCGCCCTTCCAGCCGTGCGAGAGCAGGAAAACATCGGTGATGGGTTCGTCGCGCAGCTTTTGAAGGACTCGCTCACTCATGATGCCGTCCGGGTCGTCCTGGCGTTCCCTGCCCTCGGCGTCAAAACTGACCAGGCAATAGGTCAGGTCGGAGTTTGGGATGTGCTCAATACTCATACGTTCTCCTTTAGAAAAAATTGCGTGACAACTTACTTGGGCATTTGCAATCGCACTGCCGGGTCGCCCAGAACCACATAGCTGCGCGCATCGTTGTTGGCAGTCCATAGGCCAGCCAGCATGGCGTCATTTCGTGCGGCGCCAAAGCGCTCGTCTTCAAGCACCCCGTTGAGGCTGACCGCAACATCGGCATACTTCTGTGAAAATGAATTCATCGCCGCCCCCAGGCGTCCACCGGCCATGACCTGGTCCATTGCCGTCTCGAAAACCGTCAGGTCATCGCCCGCACCAGGCCAGGAAAACGAATAGGTCCAGGCGCGCTCGACATGACCCACGACCGCCAATGCTGCGCCTCGGGCCAGCCCGAGTTGGCGTTTGCACAGCTCCGACACAAAGGCCCGGGGTGCGATCTGGGAACGCACATTCGATGAATGCGCGTAGTCATCAAACTTCGGCGTTCCAGCGCCATAACAGGCAAAGTGAAACGAGATGAGGCCGCCCAGGTTCGCATCGGTTGGCACATCTTTGGCTGAAAAATAAAAATCAGCCGGGATCGGTCCACGGTGCAGCATGGGGCCGGGCCAGTCCTGGCACAACAGCGCCCCCTGGTCGGCCAATTGGCGCGCATCACCCTGCGGGAAGCCCATGCCATGGCTGGCAGTGAACAACAGCGACGGGCGTTTGGGGGCCAGCAAAGCGCGGCTCAAATTGGCGCGCGTTGCCTCGGCCGCCAACAGGGTTTGCACGGTCCACGTAGGGGCGGCATTTTCGGTCAGCGTTTTGGCCAATGGCGCGACCAGGCGGTCAGCACTGAGTTGTGTGGCACGGTCACCTCGGTTGCGAACGCCAAAGAAAACCGAGTGCAGTGCCTCGTGCGGCGGTGCCCGGGCTTCTTCAGCCACGACGCTGTTGGCGTAGTTGGCATACGCCTGGACCGAGTCGAAATGAATTCGCCCCACGGCATAGTTCACATCCAGTTCATATTGAAACCGGAACGGAATGGCCTCAGGGTCGCCGACCAGCAGCAGGTAAAAAGGCACTTTGCGCGGATCGGCCGGCCCCGGCGCTTTTTTTCGTGGGTCACGCCCTAACCACGCATGTGCGCGGTCGATTTCGCCCGCCGCCGCGCGATAGCCCTGGGCGCCTTCATACCGCCTGAAGCGTTCACCGGCCTGTTGCTGGCGAAGGGCCAGCAAGGGCCGCAGCGCGTCAATGATTTCAGCCGATGCGTCACTGGCGAATACCACGCCCCAACCGGCTTCGGCCAGATCCTGCGGGTCCCAACCGGCCAGGCCAAGGTGCGCCGCAGCTCCCGCATGGCGCTCGCGCAGATCGTCTGCGTGCGACTTGTCGCGGGTTTCTCCGCGCGCCACGGCGGCAATGTCAGCCACCGCGATGCCCGGCAGCAAATACTCGCCGGTAGCGCCGCTGATGCCGTTCAGGACCAGATCGGTGTCTGTCAGCATTGCTTCGGCGTCGATGTTGTCCGGCATTCAGCGTCCCTCCGACGCCAGGCGCGTGACCTTGCCCAGCATGTCCTTGCGGTTGAGATTCCAGACAAACAGCCCCGGCCCCGCAACCACCAGCGCGGTGCCATCGGCACTCACTGCCATGCCGTCGATCCGGCTGCCAAACGGCCGCCCCAGGCGGGTGCAATTGGCGTTGGCCAACTGGTCAAAGCAGGCGACCAGCTGCCCCTCGCGATCGACTGAAAACAGAATTTGCACTCCATCCCGTTCGCCAACCACGATGTTGTCAACGGCGCGTTCATGCAATTCGCCCAGCGAACTGCGGGTTTTCAGGTCAGACGCCAGCCAGGCCGTGAGTTCCAGGTTTTCCGTTGCCGACACCAGCGTTTGACCGTCAGTGCTGAAAGCCAAGGTCAGCACCTGCGTCGGCAGCGTTCCCTTTTTGGCGACCACCAAGTCGCCAATCTGGTTTCCAGCCACCCGCCAGATTTCCATCCAGTTTGTAAGACCACCGACGGCCAGCAGGTTTCCGCTGGCGTTGAATGCGATGGCAACGACGTCCTTGTTAAACCGCTTTTCACTTTCCAGCTTCCAGCCTGCGGCTTGCGCTTCATCGCCATTTCCTGCTTTGCTCCAAAGCCTGACAACCGGACCACTGGCTGCCGCCAGCAGCGTGCCATTGGGTGCAAAGGCAAGGGCGTTTTTAAACAGGCATTTCCTGCTCGCAAGCCCGGCTGGCTGCACCGAAAACCACTGGCCGTCGCGCGACTCGATGCCGGCGCGTAGTTGTACTTCGCCGGAACAGGTTTGCACCGCAAAGTAAGAACCGCTGCGGGTTGAGGCCAGTCCCTCCACCCTCGCATCGGTTTGCAGCGTGGGCGAGACAGGGTGGTATTGATCGCCCGACTTTTTCAAGATGTGCACCGTCCTGCCGTCCGGGCCCAGCGCCAGCATCGAGCCCAGGTCGGCAGATGCGGCCAGGCCAAGCCAGGTTTGCGCGGGAATGCCATCGCCCGCGATCGGTTTGACCAGTTGGCTGGGTCGCGTCGTGTCAACCAGCATGACGCCTTTGCTGCCGCCGACGACCACCACACCATCGCGCTTGGGATGGGTCGCAATGCTGTAGAGCTTTTCATCCCAACCCGGGAAACGCGCGACCTTGATGTGCCTTGCGATGGCCGCAACATCGACGGGATCGGGCGGCAGAGTCCACTTGGTCAGCACGCTGTCTTCACCCACACAGAACAGCGTGTTGCCATCCGCCGAAAACGCCATGGCGTTGATGCGGCCGCGCGACTGTTTCTTCATGACCCGCGTCTCCAGCCGATCAATTTCGCCGGAGCGCACCGCCCATAGGTGCAGGTCCCCAAGCCGGTCACCTGCAAAAATCCATTTGCCATCCGGACTGACGGCCAGCGCAAGGATGGCTATGGGCTCCGAAATTTTCAGGGCGACATCCGGCCGGGCGGTCGGTGTCGGGTTGCCGCTCCAGATGCCAACGCGGCCGTCCCAGTCTGCCGAGACCATCTTGCCCCGATCTGGCCCCTCCTTGATAAAAACAACCTGCTGGATTTCAGACAAGTGGTAAGCGCTGCCGAAAAGCGCAACAAGCCTGGGTTGTGCGGGGTTGGACACGTTCCACAACCCAATTTTTTTGTCTTTGCTGGACGCAGCCAGCAAAGTGCCATCAGCATTCAGTGCCAGGCTGGTGATTCGCCCGCGTACCTCAGCGCTTGTGGCGGTCGCCGCGCGGGCAGCTAAAGGTGCACCGCCTGCGGCATGGCCCGTCTCGGCAACCGGCAACCCGTCAGGCGAAACGCGCCACTGGAATCTGGACGCCTGGTTGGCATGGGCTCCCTCGGTTTTCCATAGCAAGACCGTGCCATCTTCGTCGGCGGTCACCGCAAGCTTCGCGACATCATTGGAGGCAACCGCGCTGATCCTGGCCGAATGCCCGACCAGCGGCTGCCCCGCCACCGCCGCAGTCGGCAGGGCCGAGGCGGTTGACCACAGCCAGAGTTTGGCGTCCCATCCGCCTGAGAGTACCTGCACGCCCGAGTTTCCAAACGCCACGGCCTTGACAATGCCCTCATGCTGCCCTAGCCGGGCCTCGACAGGTGGCAGCCGCCCCAGCACGCGGATGAGCGCTTTGTCAAACGCGCCCTCGGTGCCTTTGATGCCGAGTTTCCTGACCTCTTCATTGGTTTTGACAAGCAGGGTCAGGCCATCGGTCTGGTTGTCATCACGCACCAGCAATGCGGCTTCCTTGAAGCGTGACTCGACGTATTCCTTTTGCAGGTTTTTTTGGGACTCTTCGATGGTCTTCGTCGAAGCTTCAAGTTGCTTGAGCGTTGCTGCCAGTTCCCGTTTGGATTCAAATACCCAACCCCCGGCAATGGCTGCCGTGAGCATGCAGGCGGCAAGCCAGAAGCGCTGCTTCAGCAGGCGCAGGTTCATGCTGGCAATTTTTTCCTGATGCTTCTTTTGTTCCAGGCTCCGCAGGCGCAGCTTGTTCGATTCCTCCAGGAAGTCGCGGTCAACCGGCACCAGGTCATCGGCATTGCCATCCGCAAAGCGCTGTGCTTCATCCAGCTTGTCGCCCGCAAACAGCAGATCTGCCGGGCGGCCCGAATCTTTCCAAAGCTTGGACTGCCTTTGCAGCAGCGACAGGTTTTGCTCGCGCCATGCCTGGTTGTTGGAACATATCGGATCGACCAGGCGATCGTGTGAAAGCTCGATCCACTCGCGGTCGCCCGAGATATCCGTGCGCAGGAGATGCCGGTCAATCAGCTTGCCCAATGCCGCATCCAGCTCGCCAAGCTGCACTGGATCGCGCAGCACGCGGGTTCTCACACCGCTGCGCGAAAGCAGCTTGCTCTCAATAAAATCGCGCAGCACACGCTGCCTGATGTTGCCGAACCCAGCGGCCTGCGCCACCTCTTCGGCATAGTAGTCAGCCAGGGCAGAATCAATTTCGCTGTGGGCGTGTGACGAGACGACATCGGTAACGGCAATCGGACGCTGCTTGCCCACCACAATCTGTTCCCACAGCCGCAGGCAACCCACCTGAAGCAGCAACGGTTCGACAAACCGGCCCAGCGGGATTTGCCCGGCCTCGGGCGTCAGCCCGGTTCTGAGCACCCGACGCAAATCATCCACCAGCACGGCGGCAGGTGCCATCGGAAAATTTTCCGGCGCGGGCCCGTGAATCGCCTGCAAGGCCTGCTCTGCCTCCAGCGGCATCAAGCGGTACCGGTAAGCCAGCCCGGTGGGTATCTTGTCCAGGTAGGGTTCCAGCTCGGCCACATGGTCTTCGCGCATGGCCAGCAACGCCCACACGGGCGGCACTTTCTGGGTGTTGTCGATGACTTCATCGTCACTCTGGGACTCCGAGTCGCCCCCCAACAGTTCACCGAGCTGCTTCAAAAATTCCTTTTTTGCCGGCCAGTCAGTCCGGTTCAGAGTGAACAGCTCTTCAAATTGATCAAACACCAGCAATGGAAAACGGGTGCGTCCCTTGGCGTCTTTGACCAGGGTCAGCGTTCGAAAGTATTGCGCCAGCGTCATCGTGGCAAGCGCCTCGACCGGCTGGCGCAGTGCAGGATCAAGCCGTGTTTCCAGCGTCTGCAACGTGGCCAGGACGTAGGGGTTGGCACCGGATGCGTTGACGCGCCGGGCATGGTCCAGGCGAACGACGGGCAAAGTATCAAAGTGTTTTCTGATTTGCGGCAGCAAGGCTGCATGGATCAGTGAGGTCTTGCCGGCGCCCGAAGGTGAAATCATCAGGACGATGCGTTTGGCAATGACCAGGTCACTCAACAGCTGCAGGTCGGTCTCGCGTCCAAACAGCGTTTGACCCTCCACAAACGGCACCGGCCCGACAAAGGGGTTAGGGCTTGCCGGTTTGTCCTTGTCCATTCAGAACTCCATGGCGCAATGCGCAGGTTGCGGTTCAATCGACCGGAACCGGGTCAATGATTGCCGCCAGCGCTACCGCAGCCGCTTCGGGCAAGATGATGGCGTCAGCCTCGCACTGCGCCATCAGCTTGCTCATGAAGGCTCTGGGCGTGCCCCAAAAAGTCATCATCCTGCCCTGCGCCTGAAAGAAGCTCGCAACGTATTGGGTGGCTCGGTCCGGGTCGATCAGCAATCCCTCGGTCGGATTCATCTGCACCGCAACCCGCACGCAGTCTTCGCCCTGACGGTTGCCGGGCTGTTTCAGAATGGCGCTGAGCAGCACCCGGAAATCCCAATCGTCCGGCTGGAACCCCAACAGCAGCCAGCCCGAGGCTGCAAAAGCACTGGTCACGACACTCGGGATGCGCAGTTTTTTCAGGCTTTCGGCGCGGGTAACGGCAGTCAAAAAATCGAAGTAATCGTCCTCGGTCAGCACCAGGCTGTCGGGATACTCCAGGTTGCCAAAGACGTGAAACACCAGCGGGTTCTCGACCGTCGGGACATAGGTTTTTGCCAATTCGGGGCCAATCTGCTTGGGCATGTCGTTGACCGATTTCCAGGTGCAAAGCTGAACCTGTGGCCGCTTGCCCTGCTCAATCAGCGCGTCGCGCAGGAAATTGTCGCGGTTGGCGTTCACGAACACCTTGGCCGGCAGACGCGCGAGCAGCCGGTGCACATCGGCCGGGTCGGTCTTGCGCTGTGCCCGGCCCACATGCAGCATCAGCTCGTTGAGCAGCCCCTCCTGCACTTCGCAGTTCAGAAAATCGCGCCCTTCGAGCTGGCCGGCTTGATCAAGTTCATTTCTATAGCTTTCCCGGATTTGCGTGATCAGGTACTTGCGCAGCTCGGCGACGGCGTAGCGGCGGCTTTGCCGGTACACCAGATACTGGGCCACCTGGGCCAGGTCGTCCCGGTCACGCGGGGCCAGCGGGAATTCATACTGCTCGGCCCACCTTCGCGCCATGTTGCGGGTGGAGCCCAACGCTGACTCAACCAGGCCTGGGCCCAAAATCGGCACAAACTGGCCGTCGCTGATGTCGGTGACCAGGGCCTTCATTTTTTTGAACTCATCGGGGAGCTCCTGATTAGCGGCCCATAACCGCCCGGTTTTAAGCCGCATGAACAGGGCCGGCATCCACCAGTCCGGGCGCGCGCGGATTTCACTTCGGGCAATCGCCATGGCGCGGTCAATCTGGCCGGTGTTGGCAACCTCACGCAGCAGCCGGGTCATGAACATTGCGGCGGTATCCGTGGTGACCTTGCCCTGCATGGCGATCACACTGGGAACACCGGCAGCCGCCAGGCGCGGCCCAATCGCACTGAGCAAGCCGTCTTGCTGGTTGCCAGCGCTTTCGCATGACGCGAGGATCACCAGGCGGGGCTGTTCGCCATGGTCGCGCAGGCGCTCGACCAGCTCTTGCCCGGCAATGGAATGGCCGGTGCCGTTGTCGGCTTCCAGCAGCAGGCGCGGCTCGTGGCCATCGATCAGTGCACCGTGGCAAACCAGGTAAAGCACGTCATAGCAATGGGTGTGCAGGGCGGTGGCAATGTTGTACAGCGTGGCACCACCCACCAGCGCCGTGGGCACGATTCGCCGTGCCGCCGTGCGTCCGCCTTCGGCCAGCGATGTCATGGCGCGTTGCACTTCCTGGGGTTTGTCGATGGCACCCAATTGCCACTTGCTGGCGAGGTCGTTGGGGCTGGCCACCACCACCAGCGCCTTGAGAAAATCGTTGTCCAGCTCGGGGCGCGGGCTGAAGTCCTGCGAAGAGAGAAAGCGCGAGAACCAGATGTTCTCCTGCAGCAGCAATGGCTGGTGGTTGATCGGGTCAACCAGCAGTTCCCAGCGGATCGAATGCAGCTCGGGTGCGCTGCTTTGAATGGCCAGCCGAATGCGCAAGCTGGTCTGGGCTGCGGCCAGATTCCGCGCGGTGTCGAAGGCCTGGTACACCTTGCTGCCGGGCGGGCCAAACAGCATGTCGCTCAGTTGCTGCCCGTAGGCCAGCGGGTCGGCGCCCAACAGCTTGAGTTTCTCGGTGTCGATATTGATCTCAAACGGTTCGAGCAACTGGTCTTCCATGTCACGGGCCGGATAGCTGAAACGCGCGGTAACGAAATACCGGCCGAGATCCAGCCATTCGATGCGGAATTCCAGTTCGCAATGGTTCAGTTGCATACTGCTGCCCTGCCAAAAGAACCTATTCTTCTCCAGTTCGACGCAGCTTGCAAGCCCGGACGTCCTCCAAATGGGGGAAAGTTTGCAATCAAAATTGGAGCATGTGTTGCAACATGTAACCCGCGTGGTCGCCAAACGCGCCGTCGACCCGTGGCAGCCTGCGGCACACGCTATGTTGCGGGCGCGTGTCGGGAGGTTGGCACATTGATTCCGATTCAGTCCCAATAATTAACCTGCAGGTTAATTTATACGCCAAATTGATTCGAAAAAGCGAAAACTATCAATGAAATTGACCTCTAGCTCTCGTATTATATAGATAGTTTGCTATTAATAGTATAGTAAATTCAAGTGTGCCTAAAGTACTGGGTCAACAGCCCGCCAGCGCGGCGAGAATCATCCAACCGGACATTGCCCAAAAATCAATCCAGATCACAACACGCACCATGAAAATCGAAAAAGACACCGTCGTCACCCTGCACTACAAAATCTCTGACGCCAATGGCAAACTCATCGACGACGTGAAGGAACCCATGGCCTATCTGCACGGCGGCTACGACAACACGTTGCCCAGGATTGAAGCCGCGCTGGACGGGCAGCAAAAGGGCTACCAGACCACGCTGGACCTGCAGCCCCAGGACGCCTTTGGCCTGCGCGACGAGGGCCTGGTGCAAACCATTGCGCGGCGGGACTTTCCGCCGGGCGTGAAGGTCGGCGGCCAAATCAAGGGCCGCGCAGAAGATGGCCGCGAGACCGTCTTCAACGTCATGAAAATCAAGGGCGACACCGTGCACCTCGATGCCAACCACCCCTGGGCGGGAATGGCGCTGCGCTTTAACCTGAAGGTGACCGACGTTCGCACCGCCATCCCCGAGGAGATCGCGCACCGGCATGTGCATGGGGCGCATGGGCATCATCATTGACAGCGTTGCTAGCAGTGCTTAAAATCTGCGCATGAGCACCACCTTAACCATCCGCAATCTGGAAGAGCCCGTCAAGCAAAAGCTTCGCATGCGCGCGGCAAGCCACGGTCGCTCGATGGAGGCCGAGGCGCGGGATATTTTGACCAGCGCCATCTCCAATGTGGCCAGCCACCCGGAGCGTCAAAACGCACCACCCATCCGTTCGAGTGAGGCTACAAAAAACAAGGGTAAATTTGACCATGTCATCGGCATCTGGAAGGGCCGCATGACCACTGACGAAGTCATGCAGCTCACGCGCGGGGAGTAAGCGCCATGGCGGTCATGGTTGACAGCAACGTCATCCTGGACATGGTCAACCAAGACCCCCAGTGGCTGGACTGGTCACGTGCAGCCCTTGAGCAGCATCTGGATGGCGGCCTGCTGGTCAACGCCGTGATTTACTCGGAGTTATGCAGCAACGCAACGACATCGACGGATGTCGATGCGCTGCTTGACGACATGGTTCTGACGCTGGCTGACATTCCGCGCCATGCGCTGTTTTTGGCGTCAAAAGCCCACCTGAGCTACCGCCGCCAAGGCGGCGCCAAAACCGCGCCTCTGCCAGATTTCTTCATCGGTGCCCACGCCCAAGTGCTGGGCATCCCGATCCTGACGCGCGACCAGGGACGCTATCGAACTTACTTCCCGCACGTCGCCTTGATCTGCCCCTGAAGCCGCACTGACTCAACCCTCCTCGCCAAGCTCCAAGATGGCAACCCTCATCCCCGCCATCAGCACCTGCGTGCAGCGCATGACGACTGGCGAGCGCCGCTTGGCCGAGCGGCTGGCGCAAAAGCTCGATGACGACTACCTGATGTGGTACGACGTGCCCATGGGCCCGAAGAATGCCCACCCCGACTTTTGTGTGATGCACCCGCGTAGGGGCATCTTGATTCTGGAAGTCAAAGACTGGAAGCTCGACACCATCCAGCAGGCCGACAAGCAGACCTGGACCATCACGCCCGACGGCATCCCGAAGAACGTGATCAACCCGCTGGAGCAAGCGCGCCAGTACGCGCACCAGGTCGTCAACGCCCTGGAGCGCGACGCGCAACTGGTGCAGGCCGATGGTCCGCACGCAGGCAAACTGGCCTTCCCCTGGAGCTACGGTGTGGTGTTCACCCATATCACCCGCAAGCAGTTTATGGACGCGGAACTGCACCGCGCCATCGGACCCCACCGCGTGCTGTGCAAAGACGAGATGCTGGAGGCCGTGGACGCTGAAGATCTGCAAAGCCGCCTGTGGGGCATGTTCCCCTACATGATGCGCGGCGTGATGAGCCTGCCCCAGCTCGACCGCGTGCGCTGGATCATGTTCCCCGATGTGCGGGTACACACACAATCTGCGCTGTTTGAAGATAGCGATGCCGATCCAGACGCCGACTTGCCCAGCATCATGCGCGTGATGGACTTGCAGCA
>JANOMD010000023.1:0-1829 GCA_031420135.1 Rhodoferax sp.
CGAGCCAAGGCGCATCGTCAACGGATACTTTTCCGGCCATACCGCGCGCACGGCATCCAGCGCCTCGCAATGAAACCGGGCCCGGTTCTCCACGCTGCCGCCGTACTGGTCGGTGCGTTGATTCGCCAGGGGAGAGAGAAAACTGGCACCCAGGTAGCCATGGGCGTAGTGCATCTCCAGCCATTTGTAGCCTGCGTCCAGCGCACGCCTGGCGGCGGCCGCATACGATTGGTGCAGCCCCTTGATCTCCTCTACCGTGAGCGCGTGTACCGGGTAGATGTGGCCACCGCCACCATAGGGAATGGCGGATGGGGCGACACAGGTCCAGCCATCCGGGTGGTCCGGTGGCAGCTGCTTGCCCGTGCCCGCAGCCTTCGCGCGCAGGTGCGGTGGGATCTCACTGCCCTTGCGGCCGGTATGACCGAGCTGGATGGCGGCAACCGCGCCCATGCGCTCAATGATGGCGACGACCCGGGCGTGGCCTTCGATCTGGTCGTCGTTCCAGATGCCGGCGCAGGACGTTGTGGTGCGACCATCGGGGGTGATGGCCATCTGCTCCCCAAATACCAATGCAAAGCCGCCAGCCGCACGGGCGCCGAGGTAGCTCACATGGTAATCGTCCAGCTTGCCGTCGACAGAGTTGTACATCGTCATGGGGGACATCACCGTCCTATTGCGCAAGGTCACGCCCTTGAGGGTGTACGGACTGAAAAGATTTGGCATGGACGCCTTTCGGAAAGTTTAAAAAAAGAGGCGCAGCCACTTCCGCAACTATGCCTCATCACGCACGTTTTCACCGGCAAGCGTGCGTAGACCACGGTTGCCAGCCCACTCCCCTGCTGTCGCGCAACACCCGATTTTACGGCCAGAGCGCAATTCCACAGGCGTCTTCCAGCGGAAATTCGTTGCGAATTCGAGTCGTAAAGGCCTTGCCATAGTTTGATTGCAGATCAATATATGATAATAAAAGACCTGACCCCTGATTTGTGACCCCCCTGCTTTGATGCCGGCTTTGTGTGACCCCAAGGATTGGGCTGCTCGCAACCAAAGACAGGGAGGCAAAGGCAAAAACCAGCGATTGAGTACACTTATCCACAGTTGCTGATTCAAGAATTGGCAACCCGCCCTGGCTCAAATTTGAATCGGCAGGGTGGCTCAATATTCAATCGGCGCTGACACACATGTTTCACTCTATGGTGTGTTACGCAGGATTCATGACAGTTCGATCTGGAGGCAAGCATGGCAATGTCCGGTAGCTACGAATTTTTGGCTCAGGATCGGGTGATTTTTGGCCGGCCCGCGCACGAAGCCGTGCGCGAAACGGCCGACAGGCTCGGCAAACACCGCCTCATGGTCGTTGCCAGCAAGACCCTCAGCCGCAAGACCGATGTCGTCAGCGCCGTGACTGATGCGTTAGGCACTCGCTGCGTCGGCCTGTTCGACGAATGTGTCGAGCATGTGCCGCGCCAGTCCGTGCTGGCCCTGGCCGACGAAGTGCGCCGTCTGCAGCCCGACCTGATCGTGACAATCGGCGGTGGCACCCCGATGGACACCGTCAAGGTGATGCTCGTCGTGCTGGCCGAAGACATCCGGGACGTCGAAGGCTTCGACCGGGTGCGCATCCGGGTGGGCGAGGATGGCAAGCGGGTGGTGCCTGTGGTCAAGGATCCGCCGCTGCGCCAAATCATTGTGCCGACCACGCTGTCGGGTGCCGAATTCTCCAGTCTTGGCGGTGCAACCGATCGCACACGCCAGGTCAAGGACCTCTTTCACGGTCGCTTTATCGGCGGGCAGGTGGTGATCCTTGACGCTGCGGTGACCGTGCATAC
>JANOMD010000024.1:0-1832 GCA_031420135.1 Rhodoferax sp.
TTAATTATTCCTCATTTATCCACGCGCACCATCTTCATGGCGGACGCAATCAAGGCCGACACTTCGGTCATGTTGCTGGGAACGATGAGAGTGGTGGTGGCGTCTGCCGCCACCCGCGAGTAGGCCTCGATGGACCGTTCAGCCACTTTGAGTTGCACCGCCTGTTCGCCGCCAGGCTGGCGAATAGCGGCCGCGATGCGCTCAATCGCACCGGCCGTCGCCTCCGCCACAGCGGTGATGAATGCCGCTTCACCCGCCGCCTTGTTGATCACCGCCTGCTTCTCACCCTCTGAGCGGGCAATGAAGGCCTCGCGCTCGCCGGTGGCGATGTTGATCTGCTCCTGCCTGCGGCCTTCCGACGCGGCGATCAAGGCGCGCTTCTCGCGCTCGGCCGTGATCTGCTGCTGCATGGCGTGCAGAATTTCTTTCGGTGGCGTCAAGTCCTTGATCTCATAGCGCAGCACTTTCACGCCCCAGTTCAGCGCGGCTTCGTCAATCGCCTGCACCACTTGGGCGTTGATGATGTCGCGCTCTTCGAAAGTTTTGTCCAGCTCCAGCTTGCCGATGACCGAGCGCAGCGAGGTTTGCGCAAGCTGCGAAATGGCAATGATGTAGTTGCTGGAGCCGTAGCTGGCCCGCATCGCATCCGTCACCTGAAAATACAAAATGCCGTCCACCTGCAGCTGCGTGTTGTCCTTGGTGATGCAAACCTGGCTAGCAATGTCCAGCGGAATTTCTTTCAGGATGTGCTTGTAGGCGACTTTGTCAACGAAGGGGATCAGGAAGCTTAAGCCCGGTGTGAGCGTCTGGTGGTACTTGCCCAGTCGCTCCACCACCCAGGCGTGCTGCTGCGGCACCACTTTGACCGACTGGTAGACGAACAGCGCCGCGACGATGAACAGAATGATGCCGAAAGTACTCATGAGTTTTCTCCGAAAGGTTGAGGTGGTCTTGCGTTAAATTTTCTCGAGGATCAGCTTGCTGCCAATCACCTCAACGATGCGATGCGCACCTGCCGCGTGCGTTGCCGTGGCCTGCGGGTTGCGGTGCGAAACACTCCACTTCGCGCCCCGATACGTCACGGTGGCGGTGCCATCGCCTTGCCAGACATCCACTTGCACGGTGCCGCCAATGTCCATGTTCACATCTGCGTTCACGCTGGCTGGCAGCGCAGCCGGCTGCTTTTTCTTGACGCCGCGCCATACCAGCACCGAGCCTCCGCCCACCACGGCGGCAATGATGATCTGCGCGGCGCTGCCTGCGCCCATTTGCGCCGCCAGGGCTGCGGCAGCCAAGCCCAGCGCGATCATCAGCAGGTAGAAAGTGCCGGTCATCAGCTCGATGGCAACCGCGGCGCCCGCGAGCAGCCACCAGATGGAAGATTGCGTCATGTATTCCTTGTGTGATACGCCATGTTGCTGAATGTACTTCTGATTGTCTTGCGTCAACCACAGCAATAGTAATTTTGAGGCAAAAGAATCACTTCACATTCAGAGCGGCAGATTAATTCCTTACACTTCGCGCCTGTTTTGATGTTTTCACTTGTCCAGGCTGGAGCCCCTCATGAAATTTAGATTTCCGATTGTCATTATTGATGAGGACTTTCGCTCAGAAAACACCTCGGGCTTGGGCATCCGCGCACTCGCGCACGCCATAGAAACCGAGGGCTTTGAGGTACTGGGCGTGACCAGCTATGGCGACTTGAGCCAGTTTGCCCAACAGCAAAGCCGCGCCAGTGCGTTTATTTTGTCGGTCGATGACGATGAGTTCACACCCGGCCCCGACCTCGATCCAGCCGTGTTGAACCTGCGCCACTTCATCGAGGAAGTGCG
>JANOMD010000025.1:0-2040 GCA_031420135.1 Rhodoferax sp.
CGGTATTTATGTCTCGCCATTTGAAGTCGAAGCGACGCTGGTGCAGCACCCGGCCGTGCTGGAAGCCGCCGTCATTGGCGTGCTGGACGCCGAAGGGTTAACCAAAACCAAGGCATTTGTGGTGCTCAAAAATGGCGCCAAAGCGACCCAGGACGATTTGAAAGCCTTCGTCAAGGACCGCCTGGCACCCTACAAATACCCGCGGCAAATCGAATTTGTGGCCGAGCTGCCCAAAACCGCCACCGGCAAGATTCAGCGCTTCAAACTGCGCGAAAGGGAAGCGGCGGCGACATAATCGGCGAACCACAACAGGAGACTCGCGCATGAACCACCGTCAAGGCACGTTGAAACAATTGGGCGGCATCGCCGCAGTTATAGGTCTGTCGGCGCTGGCGCTTAGCCAAGCCGCCTTTGCACAGATTGAACTTGAAGTCGAAGGGTTTTCACCGAGCCGCCTGGCGCGCATCGTGCCCGTGATGAAGGCGCAGTCTGACAGCGGCATCATCCCCGGCGCGGTCACGCTGGTCGCCCGCAATGGCAAAGTTGTGCATTTCGAGGCAAGCGGTTTTCTGGACGCGGCCAAAACCAAACCGATTCAAAAGGACAGCCTGTTTCGCCTGGCGTCGATGACCAAGCCGATTGTCACCACGGCTGCCATGATACTGGTCGAGCAGGGCAAGCTCAAGCTCAATGACCCGGTCGCGCTGTGGTTGCCGGAGTTGAAAGACTTGAAGGTTGAAACCCCGGCGGGCGACGTGCCCCTGACGCGCCCGCTCTGGGTGCAGGACATCATGCGCCACACCGCCGGGTTCGTTTACGCGGGCTCAGCCCGATCGCCGCGCATCAAAAAACTGTACGACGACCTCAACATCGAAGCCCGTGAGGTGGACATCACCACTGAAGAAATGCTGAAAAATCTGGGGCAGATTCCCCTGGCAAACCAGCCCGGCACGGTGTGGGAATATTCGATTGCAACTGACGTTCTGGGTCTGTTGCTGGAGCGTGTCGAGAAAAAACCCCTGGACGCCATCGTCAAGGAACTGTTGCTGGATCCACTGGGCATGAAGGACACGACCTGGTGGGTGGACGACGCGAATCGACCGCGCATGGCCGAGGCCTATGGCAGCGACCCGCTCAACGCCTCCTCGCTGCGCTCCTACCGCCAGTACAGCAATCCGCTGGGCAAAAGCTACTTCAGGGGCGGCGCAGGCCTGATCAGCACCGCGTCGGACTACCTGCGCTATGCGCAGATGATGGTCAACGGCGGCGAGCTGGATGGCAAGCGTTACCTGTCGCGCAAAACCGTGGAGTTGATGCTTTCAAATCACATTGTTGGCATGGGCGGCACCACCATTGCCACCACCGGCCCCGGCTACGGTTTCGGCCTGGGATTTGGAGTGCGCCTGGATGAGGGCATGGGCTGGACGCCAGGCTCCAAGGGCGATGCGATGTGGGCCGGTGCGTGGGGCACCAGCTTCTGGATCGATCCGAAAGAAAAACTGGTGGGCATTTTGATGGCGCAAGGCCCGTCAAGCCGGGTTCAGACGCGCATGCTGTACAAGAATCTGGTCTACGGCGCGCTGGTGAAATAAGCCCGGATTTGTATTCCGGAACAATGCTATTATATATGGAGCAGTAAAGACAATAAACACGAGAGCTATAGGCGCTTTTTATGCATTTTTTGGTTGAAATCAACCAATTTTCAGATTCTTCATATTTTTAATATCACCGGCGATATCAAAAACTGAAAAAACATTCTGCGAAACAACGCCAGCGTGCGCCAGAGCCAGCTCATCAACGCGTCGCCCCCCACCGGCCACCAGACGACGGTGACTTATGGCGGCGGCTGGGCCCAGGTGTCACGGCTGGGCATGCCGCTGGTGAACGAAGTGGTGATTGGGCTGGTGGTATCGCGGCGCCTGCGGGTTCAGTCAGCGCGTTGATCAGACCGGATCCCACGAAAAGACCGGTGGGAATCGCCCCGATCATTCGCGGTTCCAAAACAGCATTTCCGCATCGTGATAATTGGACTCTGACCCT
>JANOMD010000026.1:0-17555 GCA_031420135.1 Rhodoferax sp.
ATTATTTTGTACCCAACCCGTCGCGCCACCCGGCGTTGGCGTCGTTCGGTCTGCTTCTAACCTTCTTTGGTGCTACCCAATGGATGAATGGCGCTGATTGGGGCAAGTGGGTCATGACGGCGGGGTTGGTCTGGTTTCTGGTTGTGCTGTTTCAGTGGTTCAGCCAGGCCGTCGGCGAAAGCCAGAGTGGCCAATACGGACACAAGGTCGATCTGTCCTACCGATGGAGCATGAGTTGGTTCATCTTCTCGGAAGTCATGTTTTTCGGCGCGTTCTTCACAGCACTGTGGTGGGCGCGCGCGCACTCTGTGCCAGAGCTTGGCAATCTGGAGCATGCCTTGCTTTGGCCAGATTTCAAAGCGGTCTGGCCGAGCCAGGCGTTGGGTGCCACCGCCTCGCCGGCTGGTATTGTGGAACCTTTCACTACCATGACGCCATTTTGGCTGCCGACGATCAACACCGCGCTGCTGTTGTCTTCAGGCGTTACCTTGACCATCGCCCACCATGCCCTTCAGCATGGCAACCGCACTCGAACCATCGCCTTCATGTGGTTGACAGTTTTGCTGGGCGTCATATTTTTGGGCGTCCAGGGATATGAGTATTACCATGCCTACCAAGATTTGAATCTGAAGCTGACCTCGGGCGTTTACGGCTCCACCTTCTTCATGCTGACCGGTTTTCACGGGTTTCATGTGTTCATCGGCATGCTAATGCTTTTGTTCATTACCTTGCGTCTACAAAAGGGCCATTTCACGACTGACCGCCATTTTGGTTTTGAAGGTGCCGCTTGGTATTGGCATTTTGTGGACGTAGTCTGGTTGGGGCTTTACCTGCTGGTTTACTGGTTGTAAATTTCGCGGGTATCAAAAGGAAAGGCACCCTTCGGTGCCTTTTTGACTGGCTTGTGCCCTGCTCTGTCAATGCCGGTTAACGTCCAGCAGGAATGCCGGTGGGCTGGATGTAGCCCATTTTCCAGGCAATCAGTACACATGCGAACAGCAGGATCGAAAACCCGACCCGCAAGGCCAGTGCGCGAAACATGCTGTTTGATTTTCCTCTGTCGTCGTGACCACCGCGCATCATGAAAAACAAGGCGCTGCCCAAGGCACCGATGATGCCTGCCAACGCAAAAAAGACGACATATTTCATGGGCCAGATTATCCTGTGAGTCTACGATTCAAGTTTTGGTGGATCACAATTGCCACACTGGTTGGCATCACCGTCACGCTGTCACTCGGGCGCTGGCAGCTTTCGCGCGCAAGTCAAAAGGAAACCCTACAGGCGGCGATTGAAGAACAGGGCCAACGAACCACCCTTGACAACTTGGCGTTGTCAAACCTGTCGGATCCCGCTGAAGTCATTCACCGGCTGGTAAAACTGCGCGGTTCCTGGGTGGCCGAAAAAACAGTCTTTCTGGACAACCGGCAAATGAATGCAAAGCCCGGTTTCTATGTGGTGACCCCTCTGCTGATTGAAAATTCCCGGCAGGCGGTGCTGGTCCAACGCGGTTGGGTGGCCCGCAATTTTACGGAGCGTGCGAATGTACCGACGATCCCCAGCACAACCGGCGCGGTCGACATCGAGGGGCGAATTGCCCCGCCACCGTCAAAGCTTTACCAGTTGGGCGCGACCGAATCCGGGCTGATCCGGCAAAATCTGGATCTCGCAGCGTTCCAGGTCGAGACAGGTTTGACGTTGCTGCCATTGTCTGTGTTGCAAACCAGTTCGGCGAACGACGGGCTGCTGCGGGAATGGCCGGTTGTGGCCTCAAGTGCTAGCAAAAACTATGGCTATGCGTTTCAATGGTTTGGCTTGAGCCTGCTTATCACAGTACTTTATGTCTGGTTTCAAATTGGCAAACGACTCTTCCCCAAGCAAGCCGCTTGATGGAACGCACGGCAGTCTGGTTACTGACCAGCCGCTGGGCATGACTGTGCACAGCCTGCCCGACCCGCAGCAGTCGCTGGGTTCGCTGGGCGGTCGCACATCACGTGGACGGTGGAAGATGTTTGCAGTGATGGTAATTTGCGCCGCACCGGTTATTGCGTCTTACTTTACTTATTACATTTTGCGCCCGGAAGGGCGCCGCAACTATGGAGAACTCATTGACCCGCAACAAAGCTTGCCTGACTTGAATGCCAACCGCCTTGATGGTCAAACCAGCAATCTACGCGCGCTCAAAGGTCAATGGCTGCTGGTAAGCGCCTCCGGCGCAGCCTGTGATGAAGTCTGCAGCGGCAACCTGTACCTACAGCGCCAAATGCGCGAGAGCCTGGGCAAAAACAAAGATCGGCTGGACCGGGTTTGGTTGATTACGGACGACCAACCTGTTAGCGCAAAGTTGCAGGAAGCATTGATGGGCACGATAGTGCTGCGGGTGCCCTTGGCGCCACTGGCGGCCTGGTTGAAACCGGGTAGCGGAGATTCATTGGCAGATCACCTCTATGTGATCGACCCCATGGGCAACTGGATGATGCGCTTTCCGGCGCGAATCGACGTTGCTGGCGCGGCCAAGGCCAAGCGGGATCTTGAGCGGCTGTTGCGTGCTTCAGCTTCGTGGGACACACCCGGGCGCTAGTCGCCTGGGCTTGTCCACAGACGAGGACCCTGGTTTCATGACACCACAACCCCTGCTTGACCTGACGCCATTGGTGCGCCTGCTACTTACAGGTATAGCACTGGCCGCGGTACCACTCATCTACGTGGGCTGGCGCAACCGCCATTCAACGCCAATCAGGCGCATCCATGCCCTGACACTGTTAACACTTTTCTTGACCTTCGACCTGGTGATTTTTGGTGCCTTCACCCGCTTGACCGATTCGGGGCTGGGTTGCCCCGACTGGCCAGGTTGCTATGGCAGCGCCAGCCCCATGGGGGCGCAAGCACACATTGCGAACGCGCAATCGTTGATGCCCACCGGGCCCGTCACAACCAGCAAGGCATGGATCGAAATGATTCATCGTTACCTCGCTACCGGCGTCGGGGTGCTGATCACGGTGCTTGCGGTGGCAAGCTGGTGGGCACCTGCACGCAAAGTCTCACGTCAACACTGGTGGGCCACGGCGACTCTAATATGGGTTTGCATCCAGGGCGCATTTGGCGCGCTGACGGTCACCATGAAACTGTTCCCCGCCATCGTCACCTTGCACCTGCTCGGCGCGTTGCTGTTGCTCGCGTTGCTGACTGTGCAGGTGGTGCAGCAGGCAGCGTTGAATGGCGTGACTGCAGGCCCGAACGATGACAGCGCTGCCGAACGGGGGCCGCTCTTCCGACTGAACTCGCCGAAAGGCAACCTGGCGTGGGTTGTCCTGGCGGCAGTTACCGTTCAGATTGCGCTTGGAGGCTGGGTCAGCACGAATTACGCCGTGCTCGCTTGCAGTGAATTTCCAATGTGCCAGGGAAGCTGGTGGCCCACCATGAACTTTGAACAGGGCTTTCAAATTTGGCGCAAGCTCGGGTTCACGGCTGATGGCAGTATCATCAGTTTTGAAGCCCTCACTGCGATCCACTATGCGCACCGGATAATGGCAGTCCTGGTCGTGCTGTTGACCGGTGCATTGGCAATGGCACTGAACGCATCGCAAGACACGCGCTCAGCGTCGCGTTGGATAGCCGCCTTGATTGGATTGCAGTTTCTGACAGGTTTAGGCAATGTGGTGCTTGATTGGCCGCTGCTGGCAGCCTTGCTCCACACCGCAGGCGCCGCTGCTTTGGTTGTCGCCATCACTTGGGTCCTGACCGTTGGGCACCTTCAGGCCTTGCCCAAGATCGTCTGACGTGGCGGCAAATTGAACGTTTCGAGATTGAATACATGAGTGAATCCCCTCCGGAATCCAGTGCACTGCCGGCCGCACCTGAATGGCGCGCCGGGCTGCGCCAGTTCTACGCACTGACCAAGCCCCGTGTGATCCAGTTGATCGTTTTTTGCGCGTTGATCGGCATGGTACTGGCCGTGCCCGGGCTACCTACCGTTGCTGAAGCCAAGCTTGCACTGATTGCCTGCTTTGGAATCTGGCTGGTCTCTGCAGCGGCGGCGGCATTCAATTGCATGGTTGAAAAAGGCATCGACGCCAAAATGAAGCGCACCGCATGGCGCCCAACGGCTCGTGGTGAACTTCAGGATTGGCAGACCCTGCTTTTTTCCGCCGCGCTATGTGGCGCAGGCTCGGCGATACTTTACCTGTGGGTGAACCCACTCACCATGTGGCTTACCTTTGCCACTTTCGTGGGCTATGC
The DNA here is from genome assembly GCA_031420135.1 of Rhodoferax sp. Classification (GTDB taxonomy): domain Bacteria; phylum Pseudomonadota; class Gammaproteobacteria; order Burkholderiales; family Burkholderiaceae_C; genus JANYCG01. The sequence continues at coordinate 4,237 of JANOMD010000026.1, forward strand.
GGTCATTTACACCGTTATCCTGAAACCCGCCACGCCTCAGAATATCGTCATTGGCGGTGCCTCTGGCGCGATGCCGCCCGTACTAGGCTGGGCCGCGATGACAGGCGAGGTCGGACCCGAAGCGCTAATCCTGTTTTTGATCGTTTTTCTTTGGACACCGCCGCATTTTTGGGCGCTGGCCCTGTACCGCGTCGAGGAGTATCGAAAATCCGGTTTGCCAATGCTGCCGGTCACCCACGGCAGTGAATTCACCCGGCTGCAAATTTTGCTGTACACGATCATTCTGTTTGCGGCATGCATGTTGCCATTCGTCTACGGAATGAGCTCATGGATTTATCTGGCAGTGGCGGTGGTTCTGAGCTGTGGCTTTTGTCTCTATGGCTTCAAGCTTTGGCGCAACTACTCGGATGCGTTGGCGCGCAAGACCTTTCGCTTTTCCTTGATCCATTTGAGCCTGCTTTTCGCCGCGCTTCTGGTGGACCATTACCTGCTTTGATGCCGCGCAACAGTTTTACGTTTTCGACCTCCAGGACTGCCCCATGAACAGACGCAACACTCTTCAACTCCTGACGCGCGCAGCAGTGGGCGCAGCAACTGCCTTGGTGATCACAGCTTGCTCTGAAAACAAGCCTTCGTTTGTCTCCATTGACGTCACTGGCGCCGACTATGCCAAGGACTTTGCCCTTACAGATCACAACGGAAAACCGCGCACTCTGAAAGACTTCGCGGGCAAGGTGGTGGTCATGTTTTTTGGGTTCACCCAATGCCCGGACGTTTGCCCGACCTCAATGACCGAGCTGGCCCAGATCAAGAAAATGCTAGGCCCAAAAGGCGACCGGTTGCAGGGCCTGTTTGTTACGGTGGATCCCCAGCGCGATACGCCCGAGGTGCTGAAGGCCTACATGGCAAATTTTGACCCCACATTCCTGGCCCTGTACACCACGCCAGAAAAGCTGATCGATCTCGCAAGAGACTACAAAGTTTACTTCAAAAAGGTCGAAGGCAAAACGCCAACCAGTTACACAATGGACCACTCAGCGGGCAGTTTTGTCTATGACACCAGCGGCAAGCTTCGGCTTTACACCCGTTACGGCACCGGCGCCAAACCGCTCGCGCAGGACATCGAGCTGCTGCTCAAACAGGCGGGCTGATCCGCAGCCTGCCTGCCCTTACGCAACACCAAGCAGCTCAGCCGGCACGGGTTTTCCAAACAGGTATCCCTGGAATGCCTTGCATCCGTTTTGCAGCAGGAACTGAAGTTGACCTTCAGTCTCGACGCCTTCGGCAACCACCTCCAGATTGAGCGCCTGCGCCAGCGTCAATATCGAGATCGCAATGGCCGCATCACTGGGGTCGCTCAATACATCACGCACGAAACTCTTGTCAATCTTGAGCTGGTCCAGCGGCAATGACTTCAGGTAACCCAGGGACGAATAACCAGTTCCAAAATCGTCCAGAGAAAAACCACGCCCAGTCGTTTGATCTCGTGCATTTTGGCGACCACATCGTCAATGTCGGCGAGCAGCAGACTTGGGGTCAATTCCAGCTTCAATTGCGTGGGGTTGGCGCCCGTCTCCTGCAAAACGTCACTGACAAGGCCCACGAAGTCCCGCTCTCGAAACTGCCTTGCGCTGACATTGACAGCCAGAGTCATCATGGCCGTTTTTTTACTTTCAGCCCAAGTGGCAAGTTGTTGACAAGCAAGCCGCAACAACGTGGCACCCAACGGAAAAATCAGGCCTGAGGCTTCGGCCAGAGGAATGAATTCAATGGGCATCACCATGCCACGGTCCGGGTGGTTCCAGCGTGCCAATGCCTCAGCGCCTACGATTCTTCGTTGCGCGTCGACGACGGGCTGGTAGTGAAGGCACAGTTCGCCGCGTTGCAACCCCATTCGCAATCCAGCTTCCAGCGCGCTGCGCCGCTCCACGGCGGCCTGCATCTCTGGGTCGAAGAAACGCAACTGGTTGCGCCCGTCGGTTTTAGCCTGGTACATCGCCAAGTCGGCACGCTGGAGGATTTCTTCCATGTCTGTGTCGTCGCCGCCAAACAGGGTGATTCCGATGCTGGACGTACACAGGTGGTCATAGCCGCTGAGGTTGTACGCTTCGTTCAGTGCAAGCAGCATTTTCTGACCCACGGTTCTGACCTGAATGGCCGCAATCGGCGGGTTCGGGTTGAGTGCATTCCGATTCAATATCACCACAAACTCATCACCACCCAAGCGCGCGACGGTGTCGACCTCCCGCACGGCGGATTTGAGCCTTTCGCCGACTTGACGCAGCAACAGGTCCCCCACCTTGTGGCCTTTGGTGTCATTGAGGGACTTGAAGCCGTCCAGATCAACAAACAGCAATGCGCTTCGGTCTTGACGGCGCCGACAGACCAAAACAGATTCGCCCAGCCGTTCCATGAGCAACTGGCGATTGGGCAGTTGTGTCAGTGAGTCATAGTAAGCCAGCCGCTGGATGGTTTATTCAGTCGATTTTTGCGCCGTGATATCCCGCCCTATGCCGCGGTAGCCGCTGAACCGTCCATTTTTATCAAAAATCGGAATGCCGCTGATGGTTATCCAAATTTCGCTGCCGTCGGCGTTTCTGCGATTGATCTCAAAATTGTGGAAAGGCTGGTGTGCCTCCAATACCTTTCGGTGGGCGGCCCAATCCGCTTCAGTCAGATTAAGCGCTAAAACTTCCCAGCGCGTTTGACCAAAACCGGCATTTGCCGCTGACGCATGAGTCTGCCGGTTGCCAACGAAATCGATGAATCGAAACTCCGTGTCTTGCTCCCAATACCAGTCAGACGAAAGCTCGGTCAGGCTCCTGAAGCGGTCTTCGCTTTCCAACGCAGCGTTGTGCGCAACCTTGAGCGCGTCATCCAGTGCACGCCGCTGGGTGATATCTACATGCGTTCCGGCGAACCGGGTCGGTGCGCCCAGCGCGTCACGTTCTATGATCTTGCCCCGGCTCTGGACCCAGATCCAGTGGCCCGCCTTGTGGCGCATCCGAAATTCAACTTCAAACTGGCCATCGGCCGACAACGCCGCCTCTGATTCGGTGCGGCTGTGGACGGTGGCCAAGTCAGCCTCATGGACCAGTGCGTACCAGTTAAATCCACTTAAATCCAGTTCGCCCGGCTGGTAACCAATCATGCTGGTCCAGCTTGCACTGACATGAACCATGCCCTCGCCATTGCGCTACTCCCAAACGCCAATACCGGCGACCGACAAAGCCATGGCGATGCTTTCAACCGTGACGTGATTTTGGGCTTGTCTGGACACAGTGTGTGGTCGGTCTGGATTCACCGGGTTACGCTATTTGATGCGACTTTCAATCCGCCCGAATGCCGCGCGACGCAATCACGCCGCCAAGTAAAGTGGTGTCTGCCTTGATTCGATTGGCCAGCCCTTCGGCTGACGTACCAGCGACCTGCCACCCTTGTGCGTAAAGCTTCTGGCGCATCTCAGGTGACCGCGCAATTTCGCTGAACAGCGCCGACAGCCGGTTCAAAACCGGTTTGGGCATGGACATGGGTGCTGCAGCAGCAGTCCAGATTTCAAGCTGAAAATCCTTGACGCCCACCTCGGCCAGGCTGGGCAACTCCGGCACAAGCGGGCTGCGGGTTGATGACGTGACGCCAATGGCTTTGAGCTTGCCCGCGCGGATTTGCGCCAGGGCCAGGCCGGGTGGCAACAGCGACAGGTTGATTTGGCCGCCAATCATGTTGGTGATGACCTGCGGGTTGCCGGGGAAAGGCACGTGAACCGGATCAATCTGGGTCTTGGCCTTCAGGTACTCCATGCCAATGTGCGCGACGGTGCCGTTGCCAGGCGTGCCGTAATTCCATTGGTTGCCAGCCGCGCGCGCCTGTTTGAAAAAATCCAGCCCGTCCACGTAGCTGGTCTGCGCATTCGTGGCCAAAACCAGCGGCGCAGTGCCAATCAAGCTGATTGGCGCAAGATCTTTGGCCGGGTCAAACGGTGTTTTGGAATTGAGCAATTTGGCGATCGTCAAGTTGCCGTTGATCATGATGCCGATGGTGTGGTTGTCGGTCGATTTGGCCACCAGATCCGCTGCAATGTTGCCCCCCGCGCCGGGTCGATTTTCCACCACCACGGGCTGACCCAAAGCCCTGGAGAGCGGCTCGGCCAATGCTCTGGCCACCAGGTCCGGTGACGAGCCGCCAGGGAAACCCACCATCAATTTGACGGCTTTGGTCGGCCACAGTGCGTCAGTTGTAACGCCTGCGCGGCTCGTCTGGGCCACTGCCCCAACAGAAAACGCGCAGGAAACCAGGGCGACGGCAAACCGGGCCGACGCTGAAAATGTGCAGTGGGATTGACGCTGTTTCATGAGTAGTTTTGCAGCAAATTGTTGTGCACAATTGTCGCCCAATTGCCATAGTTTATGTGTGCGGCGACCAAGCGCAAAGGCGGCAAACCCGTTTGGGTTTGCCGCCTTTTTCGGAGCTGCCGCAGCGCCCCTGCTGCGCTTTTCAGCCGCCAGTCAAATGCTAGCTTCTGATTTACGCATATTCAGTCAGCGTCTTTTTCATTTTCTTCATGGCAGCAGCCTCAATCTGACGAATGCGCTCGGCGCTCACGCCGTATACAGACGCCAACTCGTGCAAGGTCATGCCACCCGAGCTGTCGTCATTGACCTTGAGCCAGCGCTCCTGAACGATGCGCCGGCTGCGTTCGTCCAGCGCTTCAAGCGCGGTTGCAATGCCGTCACTGGCCAGCACGTCGCGCTGATGCGACTCGATCATTGCGGTTGGCTCGCGCGTGGTGTCGGTCAAGTAGGCAATCGGGCCGTAGGCTTCTTCTCCGTCGTCAGACGGGCTCGGGTCCAGCAACACGTCGCCACCCGAGAGACGGGTTTCCATCTCGATGACTTCTTCACGCTTGACTTTCAGCTCGCGCGCCATGCTGTCAATCTGGCCTTCGCTCAGGCGCTCGCGGTGCGTGCCCAAGTCGGCAGCGGCATCACTGGCCTGGTAACGCTGGCGCATTGAACGCAGGTTGAAAAACAGCTTGCGCTGGGCTTTGGTGGTGGCCACTTTAACCATCCGCCAGTTTTTCAGGATGTATTCGTGAATTTCAGCCTTGATCCAGTGCATGGCATAACTGACCAAACGCACGCCTTGGTCCGGGTCGAAGCGTTTCACCGCCTTCATCAGGCCCACGTTTCCTTCCTGGATCAGGTCGCCGTGCGGCAGTCCATAGCCCAGGTATTGACGGGAAATGGACACCACCAGGCGCAAGTGGGAAAGCACTAACTTACCCGCCGACTCAAGATCGTTATCGATTCTCAATTTGCGAGCAAACTCCTGCTCCTGCTCCAGCGTGAGCATGGGCAAGCGGTTTGCGACCGAAATGTAGGCATCCAGATTGCCCAGCGAAGGCACCATGGACCACGGATTGGCCACCGCCAGTGCAGCGCCAAAGCCTGTAGGTTGCACTGTAGTTTGATAAGTCATACCAGAACTCCTTGTGTCTATGGATCAATATTAGCACTCTCTTGGAGTGAGTGCTAAACCGCAGAGTTCCAATTATTTCTATGGGGTCAATAGCGTCGGTGGCTGTTTTTCAGCTCAAGAAGGCGCAACCTGGGCCGCCAGACCAAGAAAGAGTTTGACCAATACACCTAATTCTGCGGAACCCGCTTCACATCCGCTTTATGACGTTTTGTCGAAACAAAAGCAGCAATTTGCCGATGCAGCGGGCAATGTTTATTTGGAAGGCCCGGGTCTGCTGGTGTTTGTGACGGGGCGCAGGCCACAAGCCGACCAGGTGGCGCCCCACGCGGGCAAGGCTCACACCATGACGGGCCTGAAAGTCACGTTTGCATTGCTTTGCGATCCGGTGTTGGCCAATGCGCCTAACCGCGCCATCGCGGCTACGGCGGACGTAGCCTTGGGTGCTGTTACGGCCGTGCTGGCCGACCTACAGCAGACCGGGCATTTGCTGGTACTGGCCAAGCGCAGGCGGCTCAACGCGACAAAGCGCCTGCTTGACGAATGGGCGTTGGCCTACGGGCGCCGCCTGCGGGCCAAAACCTTGCAGGCGATTTACGTCGTTAAAGACTTTGACACTTGGCCGCAATGGCAACTTGACGCACCAGCACTATGGGGGGAGAGCCGGCTGCGAATTTGCTGGTCCCCTACCTGCGTCCGGGCGTGCTCACGATCTATGCCGACAAACTTCTTCCCCTGCTGCAGGCCGCGGCATGGCATGAGTAAGGTGCGCCTGGCAGACGCAAACGGCGCGGTACTTGAATGGCGCAAGCCATTTTGGAGGGGCTCTTCCCGCCGCAGCGCGGCCAGACACTGTGCATCCCGTGCTGGTATACGCCGACTTGCTGGCAACCGGCGACGCCCGCTGCATTGAAACGGCTCAACTTGTCTATGACGAACACCTTGCTCGACTTCTCCCAGCGGCCTGAGTTGACCCTGCACGCCCGCGTGGTTGCAGATGTAGTGGTCGCCGCACAACCATTGGACTTCGTGCCGTTGATCGTCGGGGCTTTTGCGCGCGATCTGCATTTGCACTACGGGCACAGCATTCAGATACAGCGCGAGACAGCAGACATCGACTTAGCATTGGCTGTCCCCGACTAGGCCGCTTTCACCATACTGCGCCAGCGTCTGATTGCAAGCGGCGCGTTTGACGGCTCTCCCAAGGCGGCGCATCGGCTGATTTTTAGACGTGGCATCAGACCATCCTGAAACTCGCGCTGCCCCTGGCAATCAAGCGTTCGCCACACACCACGCGGCAGTCCACAAAAGCCAGCGTGCGGCCTGCCTTCAAAACCGTCGGCTGAAATTCAACACAGTCGCCGACTTGCGCGCTGTCAATGAAGTCCAGCGACAGCGACACCGTGACAGCGCTGGCCTTCTCGGCGCCTGCACGGCGGCGCGCCTGCAGCACGGCCGAGTGGCCCATCGCGTTGTCGGCCAGCGCTGATATCAGCCCGCCATGCGCAAAGCCGCGTGCGTTGCAGTGCGCTTCGCGGATTTCCAGCGCCAAGTAAAGTGCGTCGGCAGTTTGCTGCGACAGCAGCGGCTCCCACGGGTCCGTCAACGGGCTGCGGCGGGTGTGCGGCTGGTAACCGGTGGGCATCATGGCTTGGGTCTCATGTCAATGTTGCGGGCGGTGCCCAACAGCGTGGCGCACAGGGTTTCGGTGCCGCTGTCTTTGTCACGGTCCACGGCAAACACATCGGCGGCGCACACCGTCAGCAGGCGCGATGCGCTGACCACCCGGCCCCGCGCTATCAGGTGGCTGCCGCGCGCGGGCGCGACGATTTTTAAGGTTGTATCGATGGTGGCGTTGATGAAACCCGGTGGCAACAGCGTGCCTGCTGCAGTCACCGCAGCAAAGTCTGCGGCTGCAAAAATGGCGGTGGCCTGCAGTTGTCCTGGACGAAAGCAGAAGGCGTCCTGCATGGGTATTTCCAGCTCTACAACACCGGGCTGAATGCGGCGAAACTCGAGCTTGAGCGTCTGTGCCATAGGCATGGCCATGATCGCGGCTTGAATTTGTTGAAACTTTGGATCGATCATGGTTTTGAAGGGTTGGGGTTGGGTTAGGGCTTGAGCTTGGTTTTGGCTTCAGAGGTGCGCCACGGCGACGGACCTGTTTTATCGGCTGCCCGCTTCGCAAACTCGCGTTTGCGCTTCTTCAGCCACGCAATGTGCGAGACCAGATTGGCGCGCACCGCACGCTGCGCTGCGATCTGCGCGTCAACCTCGGCAATGCGGCTTTGCATCCGTTCGACCATCTGGTCGAACGTGAGCGTCCCGGCGCGGTAACTGGGCAATGTTTCGCCCACGTCTTTGAGTGAAAAGCCCAGGTCGCGGCTCATGGCGATGAAGATCACTTCGCGCACAGTGCGGTCCATGAATTCGCGGTAACCACTGGCGTTGCGCCGCGCAACGATCAGCCCCATGGCTTCGTATCGACGCAGCCGGTGGGCCGACACTTTGGTGCGCGCAGCGAGTTCAGACACTTTCATGGAAATGAGAATAGCAAGCCTTGCACTGTGCGAAGCTTGGCGCACCAGGCAGCGACTGAAATAAATGAGTGTCACAGTTCAGATATTTCGGAACAAATGAAAGTGATGATTTCGCACTCAGGCCTAGGCGCAAAATGCAGCCATAGCGCTGGCTATGGCAAGTCTTTGCAACGACCGCATGGGGGCGAAAGCGCGCTTTCATGTTTCGAAATCTCTGAACTGTGACACTAGCTGGCAGGATCAGGTCGGCGGGGCGCTCGGCGCAGCGGCATCAAGGAGGAGCCCGCAGGGCGGGGGACAGCCGCGGAGCTGAGTGCCACACTGGCCTGATCCCACGAGGAAGACAGGCAGCCGCGCCTGTTGACTGTCATCTCGCTCGCCGTGCCCAAGTCACGAGAAAAGACAATATGCTATAGTTAACATAGCTACTTATGCATACTGGACTATGGATACAGCGATATTAGACCACTTTCTTGGCGCAATCAAGCCCCATTGATCCATCAAACCGCTAAAACTTGCCGTGCCGCCCCGCCCCAGCCGAAAAACGCGCCGCCCCTAGCAGCCCCTCGCCAATGCACAGCTTGCCGCGCTCCCATTCCTGGTGCAGCGCGTGGGGCAAGTCCATGCTCCATTGGGTGTAGGCACTCAGGCGGTCGGCCAGCATGGTTTTTTGCGGAAAGCGGCATAGCTGCTGCGCCAGTTCGAGCGCGGCTGCCAGCGCCTGGCCGCTCGGAACCACGCGGTTGCACAGGCCCATCTGTAGGGCCTCAGTGGCCTCGACCTTGCGCCCCGTCAAAATCAAATCCATGGCGTGGCCCATGCCGATGAGGCGGGGCAGGCGCACGGTGCCGCCATCAATCAGCGGCACGCCAAAGCGGCGGCAGTAGACGCCGAAGTAAGCGTCCTGCTCCATCACGCGCATGTCGCACCACAGCGCCAGCTCCATGCCGCCCGCCACCGCCGCACCACTCACCGCAGCAATCACCGGTTTGGACAGCAGCAGGCGCGACGGGCCCATCGGCCCCAAGGCCGTGGTCTCTTGGGGTGTGAAAGGGAGGTTTGTCAACACGCTTTGCCCGGCTCCAGCCTGCCCTGCTTCGGCCTGTCCGTCATCATGACTTTGCGCCAGCATTTTTGCGCCCGCCTGCAAATCCCAACCCGCGCAGAAGTGCCCGTTGGCGCCGTGGAACACCGCCACGCGGGCGCTGTCGTCGGCATCAAACGCAAGAAAGGCCGCGTGGAGCTGGCGCGCTGTGGGGGCGTCAACGGCGTTGCGCACCTCCGGGCGGTCAAGCGTCACCAGCGTGACCTCGCCGTGGTGCCTGACTTCAACTGTATTTGTCATGCCGTTGATTAGACAGACCCGCCGCTGCCGCACCACTGGGAACAACCCTATCAACCAATCCGCCTCTTGCCGTTATAAACTGAAGTGGTCCCGAAAAAGAGACAGGTCCCATTCTTCAGACGGCTTCTTGCTTAACAGATCGGGATCTGGCGCCAGTGCTCGGAATTAGTAAGGAACTACGGCATTCGTGATGGCCATTAAGAATCCTTGAAACCCAGCAAATCGGGTCAAGGGTTGTCAATTTCGATTCAATCGCCGAAGCGGCATTCAACCGATGCTGGTCGACCTGAATCTCTACTTGATTTGAATTGTTCGGGCAACGCCGAATTTGGACTGTCTTGGGGTAGACGACGATTTGAATAATGGTTGCGCGAGTAGGATTTGAACCTACGACCTTTGGGTTATGAGCCCAACGAGCTACCAGACTGCTCCATCGCGCGATGCATTTTTAATTTTAGCACAAGATTGCTACTGTCTGTATTTCTCGGGCCACCTCTTGGAAAAAAATTTGAGGGGGACCAAAATCAGCTGAAGGTATTTGAAATTTACCTGCCAGTCAGGTAGGGACCGAAGGAGGGACGCTGAGTTGTTTGCAAGCTATCCAACCCAAGCTCGCTGACCCCTTGCTTGACTGCATCATTTCAAGGACCAGCCTTTGCTAACTCACTGTCAAAGACCACCCCTAGAGCCAAAGCCTCCTTGATCAACGATTTCACGTCAACGTTGAAGTGACCTGCGGTTCAAGTGTCCGACGGCTTTTCTGTCAGCTCGACAGCCCGATCAACGAACTCAACCAAAGCCATTGGAGCATTGTCACCAACTCTAAAACCAATCTTTAGTATTCGTGTATAGCCCCCCGGGCGCGGCTTAAATCGTTGTCCCAAGTCATTGAAGAGTTTGGTAACACTATCACGACTTCGAAGGCGATCAAATGCCAGCCGTCGATTCGCAACCGTAGCATCTTTTGCCAATGTAATCATTGGTTCTACAACACGACGAAGTTCCTTTGCTTTCGGCACAGTAGTCTTAATGACTTCATGCTCAATAAGGGAATTCATCATATTACGCAACATAGCAAGCCGGTGCTCACTGGTGCGATTGAGTTTACGTAAACCATGTCCGTGGCGCATAACAATAATCCTATTTTTCTTTAATTGACAGCCGTATCAGGTACTGCCAGTGGCGCAGAATCACTACTTCTGTCTGATTCCAAAATCTATCGTTTTTCCAACGCTATTGGAGGCCATGCTTCCAATTTCATTCCAAGAGTCAACCCTCGAGACGCTAATACTTCTTTAATCTCGTTAAGCGATTTCCGCCCGAGGTTGGGTGTCTTGAGTAGTTCGTTCTCGGTTCGCTGAATAAGGTCACCAATGTAGTAAATATTTTCAGCCTTAAGGCAATTTGCAGACCGAACCGTCAATTCAAGCTCATCGACCGGACGCAAAAGTATCGGATCAAACTGGGTATTACCTCGATTTGCCGGAGGTTCAAAGGTCGGCAACTCACTACCTTCAAGTTGTGCAAACACAGCCAACTGCTCCACCAGTATCTTGGCCGAAGTGCGTACAGCGTCTTCAGCAGAGACAGCGCCATTCGTTTCAATTTCAATAACCAGCTTGTCCAAATCGGTGCGCTGTTCTACGCGCGCACTCTCGACGGTATAACTTACTCGCTTAACTGGCGAGAAAGAAGCGTCCAGGACTATTCTTCCAATCGATTTTGTAGATTCGTCGCTGTGGCGACGCATCGTACCGGGAACATATCCCCGACCCTTTTCTACTTTGATCTGCATGTCCAGCTTTCCGCCGCTGGATAAATTGGCAATTACGTGCCCCGGGTTCACGATTTCAACGTCATGGGGTGTTTGAATATCAGCAGCGGTGACAACACCTTCTCCATCATTCCTGAGACTCAAGGTCACTTCTTCGCGGTTGTGCAATTTGAAAACAACCCCCTTCAAATTCAACAAGATATTGACAACATCCTCTTGAACTCCGTCAATAGAAGAATACTCGTGCAAAACACCAGCAATAGTGACTTCCGTAGCCGCGTAACCGGGCATGGACGACAAAAGGACACGGCGCAGGGCATTCCCCAAGGTATGACCATAGCCCCGCTCAAACGGTTCTAGCGCAACTTTGGCACGGTTGGCGCTCAATTGCTCAACGTTGATTGCTTTTGGCTTTAGCAGATTAGATTGCATGCAGACTTCCTCTCAATACCCCCGGTTCGTTACACCGGTAAGGCTGGTGAAGCGCCTGATTTGCAGTGCCCCGCAAGCCAGGAACGATTTCGGATTTATGACGTTTTTTAACTAGGTGAAACTTGCTTAACGTGAGTACAACTCAACGATCAGGGATTCATTGATATCAGCCGCAAACTGGTCACGATCAGGCACCTTCTTGAAAACACCTTCGGCCTTGTCAAGGCTGACCTCTACCCAAGCGGGCATACCAACTTGCTGCGCTAACTGCAACGCTTCAACAACCCGGTTTTGCTTCTTGGATTTGTCCCGTACTGCAATGATGTCACCCGTCTTAACCATGTAAGAAGGGATGTTCACTGACTGGCCATTCACCGTCAGCGCCTTGTGCGACACCAACTGGCGGGCTTCAGCACGGGTTGAACCAAAGCCCATGCGGTAAACCACGTTGTCAAGACGGGACTCCAGAAGGAACAGCAGGTTTGCACCGGTGTTGCCCTTGCGGCGGTCTGCCTCTTCAAAATAACGTCGGAATTGACGCTCCAGTACGCCATACATGCGCTTGACCTTTTGTTTCTCGCGCAGCTGCAAACCATAGTCAGAAGTGCGCGCACCGGAAGTGCGGCCGTGCTGGCCTGGTTTGGAGTCAAATTTTGCCTTGTCGCCAATCGAGCGGCGAGCGCTCTTCAAAAACAGGTCTGTGCCTTCACGGCGTGATAATTTGGCCTTGGGGCCTAGATAGCGTGCCACTTGAACTTCCTTTATGTCATCTGCCGCAGAGCACTGCGGGAGCCATCAACATCAGTTAATAGCGGTGGGCTTGTTAATAAATATTGCGGCGATCACCGGCAACAGAACAATCAGGTGCAAATGCATCTGATCGCAGGCAGTTAGATCCTTCTGCGTTTCTGCGGACGGCAACCGTTGTGCGGCACCGGCGTCACATCAGCAATCATATTGATGCGAATGCCGAGTGCTGCCAAGGCACGGACCGAAGATTCACGACCGGGACCTGGGCCCTTGATTTCGACATCAAGATTCTTGATGCCCTGTTCAACAGCTGCACGACCTGCCACCTCGGACGCCACCTGGGCGGCAAACGGAGTGGACTTTCGGGAGCCCTTGAAACCTTGGCCACCTGACGACGCCCAGGACAAGGCATTGCCTTGGCGGTCTGTGATCGTAATGATGGTGTTGTTGAACGAAGCGTGCACGTGTGCCACCCCATCCGCCACATTTTTCCGAACTTTTTTACGGACTCGCTGTGCGGCCGTATTGGTAGGAGCTTTTGCCATGTTGGTCTATGTCCCTGTTATTTCTTCAACGACGCAGCCGCCTTGCGGGGGCCTTTACGCGTGCGTGCATTTGTGCGGGTACGCTGACCACGCATGGGCAAACCACGGCGATGGCGAAACCCGCGATAGCAGCCAATGTCCATCAATCGCTTGATGTTCATTGTAGTTTCGCGACGCAGGTCACCTTCAATGGTGAACTGTGCGATCTGGTCGCGAATTTTCTCCAGATCTCCGTCTGTCAAATCTTTGACTTTCTTGGAGTAAGCGATGCCACAAGCTTCGCAAATCTTGCGAGCGCGGGTGCGACCAATACCAAAAATTGCCGTTAAGCCAATTTCGGAATGTTGTTGCGGCGGAATATTGATGCCAGCGATACGTGCCATTTTCGTCCTCTAAAACTTTTGCAATTAACCCTGGCGCTGCTTGTGACGCGGATCGGTACAGATCACGCGGACAAC